>CALJQI010000363.1 GCA_937980285.1 uncultured Gammaproteobacteria bacterium
GTCAGGTGATAAAGGGTCGAGCAACCGGCGATGCCGCCGCCGATCACGACCACGCGCGCATGGGATTTCATGCCGGGAGCCATCCGTATTAAAGTTGATCGAAGTTGCCAATCATGCCTTGTGTGATCCGTTTGACAATCGAAAAATAAAAATTACAGATCAATTAAATTAGACCATGATCATTGTCAAATAGAGACTTCAGCATGTGGCTGACGGAGATCTTTCAAAAAATCTGATCTATAAACGGTTTTCGGGTGGTTTCGAGCAGGCAGCATACGGTTGCCGGCCAACGCGGGCACATCCCTGTGCCCGAGAGGTTCGGTTGGTTATCAGGCGAAAGACCAGCGCTCGGCCCAGCGCTCACCGTCCATATCCCAGTTGGAACCGAAGTCGCCGCCATGGTCGATCTTGTTCGAGGTTGCGAACACGTAGGATGCAAACATCGGCACGATGACGCCGCCGTCCTGGTTGACCAGTTGTTGCATTTCGTAATACATCTCGCGGCGCTTGCTCTCGTCAAGCTCGGCGCGCGCCTTGATCAACAACTCGTCGAAACGTTTATTTGACCAGAAGCTGTCGTTCCACGAAACCCCGGACTTGTAGGCGGTAGAGAACATTGCGTCTTCGACCGGACGTCCGCTCCAGTAAACGGCCGAAAACGGCTTCTTCATCCACACGTCGGACCAGTAACCGTCGTTTGGCTCGCGCAGTACCTTGAGGTCGATGCCGGCAGCCTTGGCGCTATTCTGAAACAGTACCGCGGCGTCGACGGCGCCGGCGAAAGCGGCGTCGGCCGCCGACAGGCTCACCTGCAGCGAATCGAGGCCAGATTTCTTCAGGTAGAACTTGGCCTTGTCGGGATCGTACGGTGTTTGCGCCAGGTCCTTGTTGAAGAATCGCTGGCCCTGTCCGATCGGGTGGTCGTTACCGACCACGCCGTAGCCGAGCAGGATCTTGTCAACCAGTTCCTGGCGGTTGACCGCATGCTTGAGCGCCAGGCGCACGTTGACGTCGTCGTAGGGTTTCTGGTTGCAGGACATGGCGAAGGTGTAGTGCTGGGTGCCGGCCACCGAATGCACGGTTTGCCCCGGCTTGCGCTTGAGCATGGCCACAGTCTTCAGATCGACGCGGTCGATGGCGTCGACGTCACCGGTCAGCAGCGCGGTAGTGCGCGCGTTGGGGTCGGTCAGCGCCAGCATTTCGATCGAATCGAAGAAACCGCGGTCGTTGGCCCAGTGGTTGGGATTGCGCGACAGCTTGGTGCCGATACCCGGCTTGAACTCGTCGAGCTTGTAGACGCCGCAACCGATACCCGACTCAAAGTCGATGCTGTCGCCCTTGGCCGGCATGACGGGCATGTGGTAGTCCGAAAGCGTGAACGGGAAGTCGGCGTTACCGCCCTCAAGCGTGATCACCACGGTGTCGGCGCCGTCGGCCTTGATATCCGTGACCTCGGCCACCAGGGGACCTGCAGCGGAGGTCGAGCCCTCGCCGCGATGGAAATTGAGCGACGCTATAACGTCTGCGGGTGTCACCGGCTTGCCGTTGTGGAAGGTGACGCCCTTGCGCAGTTTCAGCGCCCAGGTGGCGGCGTCGGGAGATGATTCCCAGCTCTCGGCGATGCCGGGTTGAACCGAACCGTCCTTGCCGATTTCGGTCAGGTAGCCGTTATAGGCGAAGCTCATTGCGATGGTAAAACCGTTCTCCCAGGTGCCGGGATTCAGGTTGTCGGTGGTCTGGCCGTGGCCCTTGCCGATGCGGAAATGGCCGCCTTTTTTCTGTGCCGCCATTACTGGCCCCGACCATAGAGCGCCGGTTGCGGTGGTGGCGACGCCGAGCGCCATCATGCGTGAAATGAATTCACGCCGCGTGATTTCGCCACGCGCCAGTTTATTGTGCAGGTTATCGATCTCTGACATCTTAATTGCTCCTCGGGTTGTATCGTTAGATTTATTTAGAGATATTGACCTGGCGCGCTATCAGACTGGCGCGCAGTCTTGCTCTTAGCGAAATATTATGCGCCTTTGCAGTAATTTGGCAAATCCAATCTGTCTTCTTATAGTTTAATAATATTAAACTACGGCTCATCATCGGCGGGTATGCGGTCCTGATATAGCCACATTTATCGCGAGAACCTAATCCATGAAACATAAACTGCCGTCGCTGGACGCGCTGAAAGTGTTCGAGTCGGCGGCCCGGCACCTGAGCTTCAGCCTGGCGGCACAGGAGCTTTGCCTGACCAAGGGCGCGGTTAGCTACCAGATTCGAAAGCTGGAGCAAAGCCTCGACTGCGCACTCTTCAGGCGTTCGATTCGCCAGGTTTACCTGACCAAGGCCGGCCAACGGCTGCTGCAGACCACCCAGCACCTGTTCTCCGAGCTTGCGCACACGCTCGCGCAGATCAAGCCGGAGGATGCGAGCCATGACGTCATCATAGGGGCAACCACCTATGTCGCGATGCGCTGGCTGTCGCCGCGAATTTCCGGTTTCAGTGAGCGGCATCCCGAGGTCTCGATACTGTTACAGCACTCGGTGAATTCCGATGATTTCAGGATTCAGGATGTCGATTTCGCGATCCGCTGGGGCCAGCTGACTGCTGCCAGGAAACGCGGCCTGTTGCTGGAACTGCCGATGCCGCTGTTTCCGGTCTGCAGTCCTCAATTGCTGCTGCGAAACGGCTTTCCAGTGATAAAAGGCTCTCTCGATGCGGCTGAGCTGTCCGCGCTGAAATTGGCGTCGACGCCGCTCCTTTGCGAGGATCGCTCGCTCGACCTGTGGCAGCTGTGGTATGGAAAGCAGGCGCGGCCGCTGGATAATCCGCGCCGTGTAATTGCCGACGCCAATGTCCGTACCCAGGCCGCGGTCGACGGCCAGGGCTGGACTCTCGCCGATGCGCTGATGCAGCGCGAGCTGGATAGCGGCGCGCTGGTGGCGCCGTTCGGGCATCAGCTCGACGGTTACGGCTACGCTATCCAGACTTATCCAGGGCGTTTTGTCAGCCAGGATGCGCAGGCGCTCGGAAAATGGCTAGTCGATCACGTTTGAGAAATGCTTCCACGGCAGTATTGGCGGCAACTGCTAATATTTCTGTTCGGATACGAAAAAACGGAGATCGATGATGAACAGATTCCTGCTCGGGCTGCTTTCACTGGCGTTCGCCAATGCGGCGCTGTGCGACGTTAAACTGGTGATGGAGGATTCCCGCGGCAGCTCGATCACGATTTACAGCAATGGCCAGCAGGCGCGCGTCGAAGGCGGGCCAGTGCCGGGTTACGCCATTATCGATTTCGACAGCGGCGAGTTACTGGTGATAGACGAGGAGCGCAAACAGGCAACGAAAATGTCGCTTATTGGCCCGTCCGCGAACGCCGGCGGTGTCGGGGTCAGTCTCAGGGACAAGGGTGGCGGCCGCAAGATTGCCGGTTACCTGACCCGCAAGTATGAAATCATCGCCGGCGGCGAGCGCTGCGGCACGGTTTACGCTTCTAAAAAACTGCTCGACGATCGCAATGTGAGCGCCCTGGTCGATTCGATGCAGGCGCTGCAAAACATGCTGGGCGGTATGAGTTCACGCCTTTCGGGTATGCTGTCGGTGTGCCAGCGCGCCAACCTGGAGCTTGGCGAGGCAATGGCGTCCAGCGGGGTGCCGCTGCGGCTGCTCGACGCCGATGATCAGCTGTTTTCGGAAGTGGTCTCGGTAGATACCGACAGCCTCGCCGTGAATTACCAGGTACCGCCTGGCCTGAAGGTGGTCAGCATGGACGAAAAAATGGGCCAGGCGGCACAGCAGATGCAGAACATGCCGGAGATGGGGCAGCTGATGCAGCAGATGGATGCCGCCGGCGAGCAAATGACGCCCGAGATGAAGCAGCAGATGGAGCAGCTGCAAGAGATGCTGCAGCAATTGCAGTCGGAGTAACCGTATTCAAGGCGGTGAAGGCGGGCGATCCGCAGTCGGCAGCTAAGATTATGCTTCCGGGTTTACCAGCTCGCGGGTTTCCTCGTCGATGATACTGCCGATCAGATCCATATCCTCGAGCGTGAAAGTCAGCGGAATGCGCAGATCGAAGGTTGTCGCCAGGATGGCCAGGGTTTGCGGCAGGG
>CALJQI010000364.1 GCA_937980285.1 uncultured Gammaproteobacteria bacterium
TATCGTTCTTATCGGCACCGGTTTCCCGGTGGTCGATACCTTCGAAACCGACGGCCCGGTGGGCGCGATTGCGTTTTACGAAACCCTGGAAAAAATCGGCGCAACCCCGATCCTGGTCTGCGGCAGGCCGATTTCACAGGCACTGGCCGAACGCTTTCGCGTCTACGAAATTCACGTCGGCAACAACAACCGGCGTGAATACGAGGCACAGCACGCGCTAACCGCGTTTCGTCCCGATGCGGTCATATCGATCGAACGCCCCGGAAAGGCGGCGGACGGCGGTTATTACAATATGCGCGGCGAAAGCATCAGCGCGCACACCGCCTGCTTCGACAACTTCATGAACCTGAGCCAATGCCGGACCATCGCCATTGGCGATGGCGGCAACGAGATCGGTATGGGCAAGGTCGCGCAGGCGCTCGAGGATTTAAACATCGTGCCGTCGACCACGAGCTGCGACGAACTGGTAGTCGCCGATGTTTCCAACTGGGGCGCCTACGGAATCATTTCTTTCCTGTCGATCTGGCAGCGGCGTGATTTCCTGTCCGAGATCGTACCGCTGGATACATTGAGGTACATTTCCGAACTCGGCAGCGTCGACGGCGTTACCCGCGTCAACCAGTTAACCGAGGACGGACTCGACGTCAGCGAGGGCGAAAAAGTCCTGCTCGAACTGCGCCGAGTCTGCGGCTTCGTGTAATTCTCGACCGACCGCCCGCGGGTAAAGACTGTTTGATTTCAGTCGGCTGGCACCATGCTTTTCGACGTGTGGCTCTATTCGCTGAAGACGCGTTTCTGCTTAACTTGCTGACCATTTTTTAGTCGCCAATGACCAACCGAGACACTGACATGACGATTGCATATTTAAACGGTGAATACATGCCGCTCGAAGAAGCCCGCATTTCCCCGATGGACCGCGGCTTCCTGTTCGGCGACGGTATTTACGAAGTCATTCCTTCCTACGGCGGCAAAATGGTCGGTTTCGGCCCGCATATTTCTCGCATGCAGGACGGGCTCGCTTCGATCGAAATCAAACTCGGCTGGAACAAAGACCAGTGGCGCGAGCTTTGCACTTCACTGCTGGAAAAGAACGGTAACGGCAACCTCGGCATTTACCTGCACGTCACCCGCGGCGCCGACAGCGTACGTCATCACGCCTACCCGGAGGGCATCGAGCCGACCGTGTTCGGCTATGCTTTCGAAATTCCGCCGCCGCCGGTGCCGGATCGGGAAGAAATCAAGCCCTATACCTGCGCAACCGGTCACGATATGCGCTGGGATCGCTGTAATATCAAGTCGATTTCGCTACTCGGCAACGTCATGCACTTTCAGCAGGGGTACAGCAAGGGCGACGGTGAAATCCTGCTCTACAACGAAAACAACGAACTCACCGAGTGCGGCGCCTGTAACGCCTATGTCGTCAAGAACGGCGTGGTCGCGACGCCTCCGCTGGACAACCAGATTCTGCCCGGCATCACGCGCCAGTTACTGCTTGAAGTTTTGCGCGCCGACGGCAGCATTCCGGTGGAAGAACGCGTGGTAACGATGGACGAAGTCTGGGATGCCGACGAAGTCTGGATTTCCAGTTCCAGCAAGGAAGTCGTTCCGGTGGTCCAGCTAGACGGTAAACCCGTCGGCAATGGCGAACCCGGCCCTGTCTGGGAAAAAGCCGCCAAACTGTATTCGGCCGGCAAGTACGACTTCTAGATTTTAGCGCTGAATTCCGGCGCTATGCGAGTCGCCTTGCCGAATCAGGCGCTAACGCTGTCAGCAGCTTCTAGTTCAGTGACTGCGGCCAGGAGTTAAATCGAATGAGGCAATCCTGCAGACCCGGTTCACGCCGACCCCTGCCGGGCAAGCTGACCGATGAAGACGTCTATCGAATGCTGATGATGCACAGGTATCAGCGCAAATCCTGCGCGCAGCTGGCGCGAGCGTTCGGCATATCTACCGCCGAGGCCTACGATATCATCGCGCGGCGCCAGGTCGGCGGCTGCTGCGGTTGAGCTAGCCCGCGTATTGCGCTTCGTCGGTTAGCACCATGTCCAGCCTGACATCCCAGGCCTGCGGCACCAGTTTATCTACCTTTTGAATTTCGTGCGCCACGCCGATCAGCGTCGGTTTGCTGATATCCGCCTGCTTGCGAAACTCGAAACTGCGATCGTAATAGCCCCCGCCCATACCGATACGATTGCGCTCGGCATCGAACACCACCAGCGGCGCCAGCACCAGGTCGAGTTCGGCCGGCGCCAGCATCTCATCGTCGCCGACGTCCGGCTCCGGCAGCCTGAACTTGTTGACGCGCATTTTCTGGCCATGGAAATACGGCGAAAAACGTAACGCCCGCCGGTCCAGGTTGGGCAGGAAAACCCGTTTGCCGTTGGCGAGTGCATGATCGATGACCGGAGACAGGTCGATTTCGCCGTTAACCGCGAAATAAGCCGCGATCCGTTTCGCCTGCCGGTATTCGTCGAGCGCCAGCAGCCTTCGCGAAAGCCTGTCCGCCGCCGTTGCCAGCTGTTTTTCGTCGAGCGCGGCGCGTAGCTTGCGATTGCGTTGCCTGAGTTCGTCATGCGATAACATGGAATGATCCGAAATGTCCTCTGGCGCGCATGATACTGTCATTCGACCAGCCCGAGTAGCCATTCCTTGAACGCGAGCACGGCCGGGTTTTTCAGATGCGACTCCGGACAGACCACGTAATAGGAATCATCGCTGATCAATTCGATATCGAAAGGTTTTACCAGGCGGCCCGAATCCAGGTGGTCCTGGATGAAGGCCGATGAGCCCAGCGCAATCCCCTGCCCGTCTATGGCGGCCTGAATCAAAACATTGGTATCGTCGATGATCGTGCCTTTCCGGTTGCCTATGCCGCTTAACTGCGCCAGTTCTAGCCAGCCGCCCCAGCGTTCGAAGCCGGCATCGTGCAACAGGGTGTAGTAGCGCAGGTTTTCGATTTCGGTCAGGGGCTTGTCCTTGTGCATGAATGACGGCGCGCAAACCGGAAAAAAATCCAGCGTCAGCAACTTGTCGGAAACCAGCCCCGGCCAGTTGCCCTTGCCGTAGGTAACCGCGATATCGATATCCTCGCGTTCGAAATCGGTGTCTGAATTGGCGTGAAACAGGCATAGATCGATTTCCGGGTACTGTTGCCAGAAGTACTTGAGCCGGGGTGATAGCCAGCGTGCGGCGAATGACGGCCCAAGCCGCACATTGATCATGTTCGAGTATTGCTCCTGGCCGAGCCCAGCGATTGCCGTCGTTACCCGGTCGAAGGCCTCCGTGACTTCGGGCAGCAGGCTTTTGCCCTGCTCGGTTAACGCTAGCCGACGGGGATAGCGATCGAAAAGCGAAACGCCGAGAAAATCCTCTATCACCTTTATCTGGTGGCTTATCGCCGCCTGGGTAACATTGAGTTCCCTGGCGGCATCGGTAAAGCTGAGTAAACGCCCGGCGGCCTCGAAACTTTTAAGACTGTTGAGCGGTGGTAGTCGACGCGCCATATCGAATCTCTAATGGATTATTAAAACTAATGCATGCTATAAAAAATAATCGTTTGAATCCATAGGAATCTGCTTCGAAAATGCCTCGTTGTAGTGCAACCTGATGACATTTCGTTTCGGCAGTCGGAGAAAAACACGATGGCAAGACGTTCCAATGCCCGCCAGGCAAAAATTGCGATGCGCAAGGCCGCGCTCGCCGAAGACCTCAGACCGGTACGCGCCGGCGAATCGGGCGGACAGTACAAACCGCTTTCCGATTCCGATATCGAGCAAATCGACGCTACCGTGTATCGCATTCTCGAAGAGATCGGTTTCGCCGACGCCAATGAGCACTGCATCGAAACCTGCCTCGCCCTGGGCGCGACCTACGGCGAAGACCAGCGGCTGAGATTTCCACGCGCGGTGGTCGAAGACGCGCTCGACAAGTGTCAGCGCGAACTGACTCTCTACGGGCAGGACCCGAAAACCGATCTGCAGATCAACGGTTCGCGCGTTCACTTTTCCACCGCCGGCGCCGCGGTCATGATTGCCGACACGGAAAACAACGAGTACCGCGAATCGCAGGCACAGGACCTGTACGACATGGCGCGGATAGCAGACCAGTGCGAGCATATCCACATGTTTCAGCGCACCTGCGTACTGCGCGATATTACCGATAACAAGGCGATGGACATCAACACCGCCTACAACGCGCTGATGGGAACGACCAAACATATCGGATCGAGCTGGACCGAGGCGCAGCACCTCGAGGAAACGCTGAAGATGCTGCACCTGGTCGCGGGCGGCGAGGACAAATGGCGCGAACGACCGTTCATGAGCATTTCATGTTGCCACGTGGTGCCGCCGATGAAGTTCACCGAGGAGGCGCTGGGCTGCATCAAGGTCGCGGTCGAGGGCGGCATGCCGGTGCTGCTGTTGTCGGCTGGACAGTCCGGCGCAACCGCGCCGGCCTGTCTCGCGGGCGCGGTTGCGCAAGCCTGGGCGGAATGCCTGGGCGGTCTGATTTACGTCAACGCTATCACACCCGGCGCACCCGCGATCATCGGCACCTGGCCGTTCGTCTCCGACCTGCGCACCGGCGCCATGAGCGGTGGTTCGCCCGAGCAGGCCATATTGTCATCGGCCTGCGCGCAAATGGGTAACCACTACAACCT
>CALJQI010000365.1 GCA_937980285.1 uncultured Gammaproteobacteria bacterium
TCAACGGCGTCTACTCGATCGATGCGGCTTCGCGCGAGCAATGGAACGAAATCGAGGAGTTCCCGCCCTACGAGCTGAACATCAGCAAGGGCGAAGAATTGTTCAACAAGCCTTTCGCCAATGGCAAGACCTATGCCAGCTGTTTCGAAAACGGCGGTATCGGAATTCGCCAGAACTACCCTTACTTCGATACCGATCGCGGCGAAGTGATCACGCTCGAACTCGCCATCAACGAGTGCCGTGAGGCCAACGGCGAGAAAAAGCTGAAGTGGAAAAAAGGCCCGATAGCCGATATTTCCGCTTACATGGCCTACACCTCGCGCGGAAACGTCTTCGACATCAAGATCCCGGACGACCCGCGTGCGGTCGCGGCCTACGAGCGCGGTAAGAAGCATTTTTACCAGAAACGTGGCCAGCTCAACATGGCCTGTGCCGATTGCCACAAGTTTTACGCCGGTATGAAGGTGCGCGCTGACCTGTTGAGCCCCGCGCTCGGGCAGTTGACCCACTTCCCGGTGTATCGCTCCAAGTGGGGCGGCATTGGCACCACGCATCGCCGTTACGGCGGCTGCAACAAGCAGGTGCGCGCCAAGGACTACCCGGCACAGAGCGAGGAATACCGCGCGCTGGAGTATTTTCATACCTACATGAGTAACGGCCTGGCGGTCAACGGACCCGGCGCCAGGAAATAAATCCCACGCTCATCGAGCAGTTTAAAAATGCCGGGTTTTTACCCGGCATTTTTTTATCCCCAATGGGGTAGTCAACTATCAAACTGGGCAGTTTTATCAGGCCCGTATTTCCTCTATGGTTGAGCACTAAATTCAACCTGTTGTATCGAGTGATTGATACAGGTCAAGACCTGTTTACTCGAAGGCTTTAAAACATATGGCTTGCATACCGCATATCGTTTAACCACTAGCATGGGAACCAACTGAAGATGTCCGAATACACCGAAAAATTCGACGCCACCGGCCTCAACTGCCCGCTGCCGATACTCCGCTCAAAGAAAGTTCTGACCAAGATGAATAGCGGCGATGTACTTTACGTCATTTCCACCGACTCGGGTTCGGTGAAAGATTTCGACGCCTTTTGCAAGCAAACCGGCAACGAACTGCTGGAAAGCTCGGAAGCCGAAGGCAAGTACCATTACTACATCAAAAAAGCCTGAGACATACAGACTCGGGTAACCACATCGTTTCGGAGCTGAAATATGTCTGACGAGAAAAAACTGGCGATTATCGCCACCAAGGGTACCCTCGACTGGGCTTATCCTCCCTTCATCCTGGCGTCCACCGCGGCCGCGATCGGCTACGAAACCCAGATCTTCTTTACTTTCTACGGCCTGCAGCTGCTGAAAAAGGACCTGAATCTCAAGGTATCTCCGCTGGGTAATCCCGGCATGCCGATGCCGATGGGCATGGACAAGTGGTTCCCCACCCTGGGAACCGCGCTGCCCGGCATGGAATCCATGATGAGCAGCATGATGAAGTCGAAGATGAAATCCAAGGGCGTCGCCAGCGTCGCCGAGCTGCGCGAAATGTGCCAGGAAGCCGAGGTCAAGCTGATCGCCTGCCAGATGACGGTAGACCTGTTCGATATGGATACCAGCGATTTCATCGACGACATCGACTACGCGGGCGCCACCACCTTTTTCGAATTTGCCGGGGAATCGGACGTCAACCTGTTCATCTAGCAATAAAGATTCATAAAACTAAGCGAACACGAGGAGGAATTGATGAATACGGTTCGACTTAAACTACTTGCCACGACGCTGGTAGCAGCAACATTCCCGGCCACGGTGCTGGCCACTAACGGTTACTTTGCGCACGGCATCAGTATCGCCGAAAAAGGGCTCGCCGGCGCCGGCGCAGCCTACTCGCACGATACACTGGCTGCGGCCAACAACCCTGCCGGCATGGTCTGGCAGGGCGCTCGCTACGATATCGGCGCAACCCTGTTTTCGCCGATGCGCGAGTATTCGGCCAAGGGTGGGCCTACCAACCAGTGCCAGGGCGCGAATTGTACCTTCAGTATCGGCGACGGCGACCAGAGCATCGACAGCGAAAACGAGGAGTTTCTGATTCCGAGTTTCGGTTATAACTGGCTGCTCGACAACGGTAACACCATCGGCATTTCGGTTTTCGGCAACGGCGGCATGAATACCGAGTATAAGGGTGGGGAAGCTAGCTTTTTCATTCCCCCTCCAGGACCGGGTGCTTTTCTAACGTTCGACGGCACCTACGGCGACGGTACCGCCGGGGTCGACCTGGCACAACTGTTCATATCGACGACCTACTCGGCCAAGCTGTCGGAAACCTCATCCTGGGGAATCAGCGGCCTCATCGCCTACCAGCGCTTCGAGGCCAAGGGCCTCGGTAGCTTCGCACCTTTTTCCACCGACCCGGATAACCTGACCAATAATGACCACGACACGTCCACCGGCGTTGGAATTCGCATCGGCTACCAGGCCGAGATCTCGCCTGGTTTCCGCTTGGGCGTTGCCTATCAGCCCAAGATCGATATGAGCGAATTCGACGATTACTCCGGCCTGTTCGCCGAGGACGGTGACTTCGACATCCCGTCGAATTTCACCATCGGTCTTTCGGTCGAGGTGGGCAATAATGGTCTTTTCGTCGCCGACGTGCAGCGCATCAACTACGAGGATGTCGACGCCGTTTCGAATCCGATCGAACCTCTGGTGGATGGCAGCTGTTCAGCCGACCCATTTAACGGTGGCACTGGTAGCGGCTGTCTCGGCGGCAGCGGCGGTGCCGGCTTCGGCTGGGAAGATATCGTTATCTTAAAGCTCGGTTACCAGTGGCAGGACGGCGATATGACCTGGCGCGTCGGTTACAGCGATAGCGAACAGCCGATCCCTAGCAGCGAGGTCACGTTCAATCTCCTCGCGCCCGGTGTTATGACCAAGCACCTGACCTTTGGCTTCACCAAGCAGTTCGACCACAACAGCGCGCTTGACTTCGCGTTCATGTATGCGCCTACAGAGGAAGTCGATGGTACCAACACATTCGACCCGGCCCAGGAAATCGAGCTTGAAATGGAGCAGTACG
>CALJQI010000366.1 GCA_937980285.1 uncultured Gammaproteobacteria bacterium
ACAGCGTGCTGGTTTACCTGCCGATGAGTTACATGATCGGCGGCTACACGTTGCTGGTGCCGCGTAGCGACATCAAGCCCTGCAAGATGGGCATGGACGAGGCGATGCGCTTCGCGCTGACGGCTGGCATAACCGGCAAGGGCAATGACATGCCGAGGGTCGAAAAAGAATGAAGGCGATGATTCTCGAACAACCCGGCAGTCCCTTGAAAGCGGTGGAATTGCCCGATCCGGAACCCGGTGCGCAACAGATCCAGGTCAGTATTACCGCCTGCGGCGTTTGCCGCACCGACTTGCACGTCGTCGACGGCGACCTGACCGAGCCCAAACTGCCGATAGTTCCCGGCCATGAAATCGTCGGCCGCGTCAGCGCGCTCGGCGCTTCGGTCGAAGGCTTCGAAATCGGCGACCGCGTCGGCATACCCTGGCTGGGCCATACCTGCGGCTGCTGCAGTTACTGCCGCTCGGGCGCGGAAAACCTGTGCGACGAGCCCGGCTTCACCGGCTACCAGATCGACGGCGGCTATGCCGAGAAAACAGTGGCCGACGCGCGCTTCTGCTTTGCGCTGCAAAGCGAGCGTTCAGACGCCGAACTGGCGCCGCTGTTGTGCGCCGGGCTGATCGGTTACCGATCGCTGGTGATGGCGGGCAGCGACGCCCGGCGGCTCGGTATTTACGGATTCGGCGCGGCGGCGCATATCGTCGCCCAGGTGGCACGCTACCAGCAACGCGAGATTTACGCCTTCACCAGCCCCGGCGACGACGCGGCGCAGCAGTTTGCGCGCGACCTGGGCGCGGTCTGGGCCGGCGATTCGGATCATCCCTGCCCGGTCGAACTCGACGCCGCGATCATTTTCGCCCCGGTCGGATCGCTGCTGCCGGCCGCATTGCGCGCACTGCGCAAGGGCGGCGTCGTGGTCTGCGGCGGTATTCATATGTCCGACATCCCGAGCTTCCCGTACAACATCCTGTGGGGAGAGCGCGTGGTTCGCTCGGTGGCAAACCTGACGCGCCAGGACGCGATCGACTTTCTCGCGCTGGCGCCGAAAGTGCCGGTGCATACCCGCGTCGAGGAATTTCCGCTGGCGCAGGCAAACCAGGCGCTGCAGGCGTTACGCAATGGCCAGCTCACCGGCGCGGCGGTTCTGATCCCATGATTACGGTTGCGAAATCCCGACCAGCGTGAACTCGAGGCCATCACCTGGCGGTTGAAGCAGGCTACAGCGATCAGCTTTACGACGCGCTGGTAAACGCGCCGCGAGCTATTCCACGCGGACGATAAAAGCCTTTCTCTGCTTCGAATCGAGATCGAACTGTGAGCGGTTGGTATGGTTGATATGCCGGCCGTAGGTATGCACCGACAGCGTAACGCGATCGGTTTCGTTGGTGACCATGTGGATGCCGCCGGTTTTCATGCACACCAGGTCGCCTTCATGCGCATCGAATTCGTGCTTGATCTCGAGCTCGGCGAAATCCTCGCGGCTGCCGTCATCGACACGGTTATAGCGAACGTTACGCTCGACGCCCTCGACCCCGGCAACCACCGCCCAGGTGCCGTGGTCATGCGGCGGAGTCCCCCTGCCCGGCAGCCAGCTGAGCACCAGCACCGCCAGCGAATGGTCAGGCTCTTCGTGCAGCAGGTGCACGCCGAAACCCTGCTCGGCGTCGGTTTCATAGTGCCTGGATTCGAGCCAGGACCTGTCGGCGACAAAGCGCTGCGCCAGCGGCCCGACGCGCCGCAGGATTTCATCCTCGTTCGAAGTTTGCGCGCTGATCGCTCTCAGGTCGGCGCAATAGTCCTGCAAGGAATAGGCTTCTGTCATGGGCTTCTCTCCTGGGGTGGAATCTGGCTATGTCGCATCATAGCAGATCGGCAGCCTCGACCAACTCCGGCCGTTGGGACCGCGGGGGTCAGGATCACCAGGATGATAAAATCGCGGGGATCGAGCCAGGCGGCAGTCTGCCCGGTTTCGGCGATTCCTCGGCGGAAGACAAAAACAACTGGCTGAAGCGTTAACCGGGCTAGAAGTAGTAAGCCATCTCCAGCAGCACGAAATCGTCGTTCTCGAAAACGGCGAGCACGTCATCGGGGTCGATATTACTAAAGGTCTGTAGCTCCAACGTGCCCTTCCAGCTTTCACCGAATCGCCGATTGCCCTCGACGCGAAACGTGCGGCTGCGATTATCGCTGTCGATCACGAAACCGGCCAGAATTTCGCTCGACTGCGCGTCGTTGAAGGCGAAGCGTGCACCGAGGAAGACATCGTTATCGAAGGCGCCGGCCTCGCCCTCGGGCCGATCGTCGGACGAGTATTCGAGAAGCATGCCGAGATCGACCGCCGATTCCATGATGCCGTAGAAGGTATATTCGAATCCGGCGGTATAGGCATTGTAATCGTTCGATTCGGCTTCGCGGCGGATGAATTCGAGGCGCCAGATCCAGTCCAGGTAAATCAGCTGTGCATCGATACCGAGTTGCTCCATCTGCTCGTAAAACGGGATCAAAGCCGGGTTGCCGGCGCCATCGAAACCCGCCAACAGCAGCGGATCGCGGCTGGTGCCCTTGAACCACGACAAACCGAGGTCGAGGTCACCCCAGGTTTGCGAAAATCGCAGCGAGTAATCGAGATGACGATCTTCATCCGAGGATTCGTACTGCGCCTGATCGGTGTCGACCACCAGCGGCGTACGCAGGCGCCCCTGTTTTTCCTGGAAAGTTCTTTCGCGAAATGCGGGCAGCAGCAGCAAATCGACCACGCCCCAGTCCTGGTATCGCTTCAGATGAATCATTGGTTGACCGAGCTTGTCTTCGCCATCGATACCCTCGACCTGGTCGATCTGGTTGATCACGTCGACCAGGTGCTGCGACTCGGTCACTCCCCAGAACATGGTATTGATGCCGACGCGCCACTCGCTGTCGCCGTCGACATGCAGCCACAGGGCCTCGCGTACGTCGGCATGCTCGCGTCCGGCATCCTTGTTATCGGCGCGCAGGAAAAATTCCAGGCTCCACAAATCGTCACCATCGTTCCATTCACCATCCCATTTCGGCTGGAAGGACAGGGTTACATTGTCGTCGAACTGATCATCGAACTGCGCGGACTCGCTATAGTGTTGCGTTTCGATCGCGACATTTCCCGAGTACTCGGCGGAGACGTTCGCAGCCAGCGACAGCAATCCGAAACAGCACAGCGATCGGTGCATGTTACTTGATTCGTTTCAGCGTCTGCGAGCGGAAATCACGATCGCCGAGGCCGGTCTTGAACTCGTAGTCTTTCCACTCCAGCAAGGTGCTCTTGCCGGTCTGGTGATTGACCATATCCATCAGCCCCGGGCGCCAGTAGTGGCCGAGGAACTGCTGAAAGTCACTCGAGACCAGGGTTTTCAGCAATGACTTCTTGCGATCGTAAAACTCAACCTTGACCATGCGGTAAGCCTCGGTGTCGATCCAGGCGATCTGGCGGGTGTAACCGGAAAACTTGTACGCCGGGTAGCGCTCGATGACATAACAGCTCAGCTCGCCGCAGGCTTCGTCGCGCAGATACTTGTAAGTGTATTTTTCAACTTCCTGCGAACTGAGATCCTCGAAAGCGAAGGTCGAACCCATGAAAGGCCCGGACTTGTTGCGCGAACTGATGCGCTTGACCTTTTTCAGCGCCGGCAGGTAGAGCCACTGGTCGTCGGCCTCGAGACCGTGCGAGTAGGTCAGCATCTTGGTGCCCTTGACGTCGGCCGGTTCGTCGAAGATCGACAGGCTCTTGTCGCCGTCGCCCTCGACTTCCAGCGAGCGTATGCGAATCAACCGCTTCGAGGTCTGTCCCGACTTATTCTTCAGCGTCATCACCATGTTGGCGGTGAAATCGGTAAAGCCCCTGTCGTATGCCTTGGCGGCCATGGCAATTTCAAGACCCTTCTCCTCCGGGCTTTGTGCGAAAGCGGTCATCGGAAACGCGATGCAGGTCAACACAATCAGGGATTTGACATTAAACATTGATTTGCTCCTCGGAATCAAAAGCGGCGACCGGCTGTTCGCCGGTTTCGGAATTACCATGCGACTTGCTGTCCAGCGCCATCAGGATCGGCGGCAGCAGCAGAAAATCGGCGACGATGGCGAAGATAATCGTCACCGCGGTCATGATGGCCATATTCGAGTTCAGCGCGAAGGCGGAAAAGGTCAGCACGGTAAAACCCGCCACCAGCACGATCGAAGTCACCACCAGCGCGAGGCC
>CALJQI010000367.1 GCA_937980285.1 uncultured Gammaproteobacteria bacterium
TGACGGCGACGCCGCCCTATGATTCCGAAGATCACGAATGGAACCGATACGAAGCCCTGTGCGGCCCGATCGACGAAGAGATCTCGGTACCCGAGCTGGTCAAAGCTGGCACGCTTTGCCCCCACCAGGACTATATCTGGGCAGTTGACGTCAGCAGCTCCGAGCGCAAAAAAATTCACGAGTACGACGACCGGGTATCGCGCCTTTGCAGCACGCTGATCGAGTCGGCGGAATTCGAGGATATCGTCCGCTCGCACCCCTGGTTGTCTGAAGATCAGCACCAGAAGGAGATACTGAAAGAACCCCAGGTCGCGATCGCGATACTGTCCTACCTGAAGCAAAAACAGCTCGACATATCGCCTGCCCTGCTGCGCACGATGGATTTGACGCGTCCCGACATTCCCGAACTCGGGCGGCACTGGTGGCAGAAATTGATTTCGGCCGTTTTATTCTCGAAAACATTCAACCACAGCGAAGCGCACCAGAAGTCGGTCGATCAGCTGAAAAAGCAGCTGCGTGCCAGCGAGTTGTTGCACAAGCGCGAACTATCGGTGGAAAAATCGCGCAGGCTGGGCAGATCCCTGTCGCTGAGTTCGTCCAAGGTAGAGGCTTGCGTCAATCTGCACAGGCTCGAGTTCAAGCGCCGCGGCGAAGCCTTGCGCCAGGTTGTTCTGACCGATTACATCAGGGACGAAGCGCTGGTTACCGGTCTCGATACCGGTGAAATCAATCTCGGCGCCTGGCCGATCTTCCGCGAACTGACCTCGACATCGCCAATAGCCGGCCAGATTGGAATGCTGAGCGGCAGGCTGAGTATTATCCATCGGGATTTGCTGGACGAATTGCTGTCGCTGGTTGCGGCCGGGAAATTCGACACCGAGCCAATGGATGCGCAAGGACAGTTTCATAAACTCTCGGGGCCGTTAAACCAGCTAACCGCAGCGTTCACCGAACTGCTCTCCAGGGGCAGGATCAAAACGCTGGTCGGCACCCGCTCGCTGCTCGGCGAGGGCTGGGATGCACCGGCGATCAATTCGCTGGTTCTGGCGAGCTCCGTAGGATCGTTCATGTTAACCAACCAGATGCGCGGGCGCGCTATCAGGATCGATAAAAACAACCCGCAGAAGGTCAGCTCCATCTGGCACCTGGTCGCCATCGACCGATTATCGCCCCTGTCCGGGTGGAGTGATTTCCATGAATTGAGACAACGCTTCGAAACCTTTGTTGGCCTGTCGGAAAAAAATCTCAGCATCGAAAGCGGTTTCGATCGGATTCACGCCACGGCGTTTACAACCCTGCCGCGGATTCATCCCGGATCACCGATCAGGGCCAACAACTGGCAAATGATGCGGCGATTCCGAAAAATTGACCGGCTGGCGGAGCGATGGCGGCAAGCCTTGACCATAGATGCTTCGGCCAGGGTGGTCCCTTCTCTGAAAACAGCCCCCGTGCCCGGTTTACGCGCACATCATATAAAGAACACGCTGAAATATCTGCTGCTCAACATCGCCGGCGCAGTTGTCATCGGGATCTGCTACTCGTTGGGATCGAAGCCGGAGTCCATGACCGAGGTACTGATCCTGATCTCGGTCGGAATAGTCGGCGCCCTGCTCTACAAGTTACCCAAAACCATCGCCGCGGTTCGAATCCTGTTGAAGCATTTGCCGGTGGCGGGTTCGATAAAACAAATCGGGGTCGCGTTGACCAACGCGCTGTGTCAGGCGGGCATAATCGAGACATCTTTTCGTCGACTGAAGGTCAACGTCCAGCAGGATACCGACGGTAGTTTTTATGTCGCGCTTTCCGGCTGCAGTTTTTACGAATCGTCACTTTTCGCCGACGCGATGGCAGAAATGCTGGCACCCATCGATAGCCCGCGTTACCTGGTGGTGCGCGCGGGGGAAATGTTCGGCTTGCCGCGCGACGATTATCACGCGGTGCCGATGAAGCTGGGGGCGAAAAAGGAACTGGCGCAAATGTTCTATCAATCCTGGAGCCGCTATGTCGGCCCGTCGGAATTGATCTATACCCGCTCGCCGGAAGGAAGAAAACAACTGGTCAAAGCCCGATCGAAGGCCTTTTCCGCCACCTTTGCCCGCCAGGTCAAACGCCAGGACAGGTGGCAAGCCAGCAAATGGAAAATTTTCTGAACCGGTAGCAATCCCGCCGGATTATGGATCAGGCGAGGCGGGCGGCGATGGCGCTGCCGCAGTCGCTGCAGCTCGACGAACCGCCCATGTCGGCGGTTAGCCGATCGCGTTCGCGGATGACGTCCTCGATGGCGGCGACGATGGCGTCGTGGGCGTCCTGGTGGCCGAGGTGCTGCAGCATCATCGCCGCCGACCAGATTTGCCCGATCGGGTTGGCGATGCCCTGACCGGCGATGTCCGGCGCCGAGCCGTGCACCGGCTCGAACATCGACGGGAAATCGCGCTCGGGATTGATGTTGGCCGACGGCGCGATACCGACGGTGCCGGTTACGCCCGGCCCCAGGTCGGAGAGAATATCGCCGAACAGGTTGGAGCCGACGACGACGTCGAAGATTTCGGGTTTGTTGACGAAGTGCGAGACCAGGATGTCGATATGATACTTGTCCATCTCGATATCCGGATAGTTTTCGGCCATTGCCGCGGCACGTTCGTCCCAGTAAGGCATGGTGTGAATAATGCCGTTGGACTTGGTCGCAGAGGTCAGCCGCTTGCGCGGGCGAGAACGGGCGAGTTCGAAGGCATAGCGCAACACCCGGTCGGTGCCCTTGCGGGTAAAAATCGACTGCTGCATCGCCATTTCATCGTCGGTACCGGCAAACATACGGCCGCCGACGTTGGAATACTCGCCTTCGCAATTTTCGCGCACCACGTAGAAATCGATATCGCCGGCCTGCTTGCCCGCCAGCGGGCACTGCATACCCTCGAACAGGCGAACAGGTCTGAGATTGATATATTGTTGAAATTCACGCCGAATCGGGATCAACAAGCCCCACAGCGAAACATGATCCAGCACCGTCGGAAAGCCGACCGCGCCGAGGAAGATGGCATCGAATTTCGACAGCTGCTCGATACCGTCTTCCGGCATCATCGCGCCGCTTTCGAGGTAACGCTCGCAACTCCAGTCGAAGTGTTCGAATTCGAAGGACAGATCGAAACGCGGCGCCAGCGCCTGCAGCACCTTTAGCCCTTCGGGCACGACTTCCATACCAATTCCGTCGCCCGGGATTACAGCGATCCGATAGTTAGAACTTGCCATTGCATTGCCTTATTCGTCATGCCGATTCGTCGTAGCTCCGCGAATTCGCGCATCATGTAGTTTAAAAGATTACAGATAGTATGAGATTCCCGCTTGCGCGGGAATGACTTTGAACAACTAAATCCGGATTGTTAACCGCCGAGGAAGAGTTCGCCGACCTTGGGATTCTTCAGCAAATCGTCGCCCTTGCCGGCGATCGCGAGTTCGCCCGAGACCAGCACGTAACCGATATCGGCAAACTCGAGACCTTTCTTGGCGTTTTGTTCGACCATGATAATGGTCTTGCCTTCGTGGTTTTGCAGGTCGTCGAGAATATCGAACACCATGTCGATGAACCTGGGTTCGAGACCTATCGACGGCTCGTCCACCAGCAGAATCTCGGGATTCATGACCAGCGCACGCGAAATCTCCAGCAGGCGGCGTTCACCACCCGACAGTACCCCGGCCTTGTGCTTGCGCCGGGCGGCCAGCCTGGAATACTTGTCGAAAACCTGTTCAGCGGCAACTTTTGCTTCCTGCGGCTTGTCCTTGAGGAATCCCCCCATCCACAGGTTCTCTTCCACCGTCATGGCCGGGAATATCGACTTGTCCTGCAGGATATATGCAATGCCGGCTTTGGCGAGTTTTTGATTCGGTGTCATGCGAGTAACGTCCACCTTGTCGCTGCCGCTGCCGATCTCAATGGTTCCGGAGAAAATCCGGTTGAAGCCGAATATCGCATGCAGAATGGTAGATTTACCGGCGCCGTTGGGACCGATCAGGCACAGCGACTGTCCCTTGCCTACGCGCAGCTCCAGATTATGCAGAATTTCCATCTGGCCGTAACCTGCAACCAGGTTCCTGATCGACACGAACGACTCGTCTCCAGCGAGTTCGTCGAGCTGCTCGATAGTAATATCTTCGGCGATGGCCGCGGCCTGGCGCGTAACTTCGTCGACCGATATGACCGCGTCGACACCGCCACCGTGATAACCGCTGGCTTTTTTCCTATCGTCTTCTTCGCTCATCTAATGCGCCCCCAGATAAGCATCGATGACGCGCTGATCATTTTGAATCTCTTCCGGAGAGCCGTGCGCAAGCATCTCGCCGTGGGCTAGGCAATAAATCGACTCGGCCATGTTCATGATCACGCGCATGTTATGTTCGATGACGAACAGGGTAATGCCAAACTCGCTATTGGCGCGTTTGAGCCGATCGATCAGGCCGTTGATCAGCGTCGGATTGATACCTGCGGTGGGTTCATCCAGCAACAAACAGGTCGGCTCATTCATCAGCGCCATCGCAAATTCGAGCAACTTTTGCTGACCGAATGACAGGTCGCCGCTTTTCAACATGCGTTTTTCGTAGAGCCCGACAAATTCAAGCAAATGGTCGGCACGTTCGTAATCTTCCCGGGTGAATGTTTTCAGCGCATCCCAGATTTTCATCTTGCGATGCGGTAGCGAGATCAGCATGTTTTCGACCCCGTTCATCGCACCGTAGATACGGGTCTGCTGGAAGGTACGCAGCAATCCTCGCCTGGCGATCTGTTGCACCGGAAAGGTCGATATTTCCTCGCCTTCGAACTTGATCGAGCCGGAATCGATCGGGTGATAGCCAACGATCGAATTGAACAGGGTGGTTTTTCCCGAGCCATTGGGGCCGATCAAACCGGTAATGGCTCCGCTGCTGACCGACAGGGATACGCCCTGGTTTGCAACGACGCCACCAAAAGATTTGGATACATCCTGTACTTCGATAATCGCGGTCATTCGGTCTCTCCCGCAATCTTCTTCTCAACCTTGATACCGAACCATTCGGGACGCTTATGTTCCAACCAGCCCATCACGCCATCCTGAAAATAAACCACGGTGACGACGATCAGCGCGCCGAGCGCAACCCACTGCCAGCCCAGCAGGTAATTCCAGGTGATTTCCTTGAACAGGTGAAACAACACCGCACCGACGACCGGGCCCCACAGGGTTCCCTTGCCGCCAAGCAATACACACACGACCATAAAAATACCGAGGTTGATAGTCTGGTAGGCGGATTCGAGTGGCTCGAAGTGGATTAACTGAAATGCCGAGACACCGCCCGCCATGCCGACGAAAAACGCGGCCATCGCCCAGGTGTAAAGCTTGTAGCGCAAGGTATGGATTCCCATCGCGTCGGCTTTTTCCTCGTCGTCCCGGATCGCGTTGATCGCGGCACCGAAGCGAGTACCATAAAGCCACTTGACGAATACGAAAACGCTGACGCCGATAGCGGCAAACAGAAAGTAAAAGAATACCTTGCCGGTATCGAGATCACCCGGGTATACCGGCAGCGCGATACCCTGACCGCCGCCGACCCAGTCCCAGTTGGACACCAGTTCACCTGCGGCGATCGCAACGCCGAGGGTGCCAATCGCGAAATAGGGTCCTCGCAGGCCAAAGGTCAGGTAGCCGATAATGACCGCGGTGAGGGAGCAGAACAACCCGGCGCCGAGCACGCCAAGCGCCATACCGCCGAAATACTCGAGATCGGTAAACTTGTAGATACCGCCACCCGCCGCATTGGTGTAATCACCCACGTCATACACCAGGCCGATAGCGATCAGGGCAGCGACATACATGCCGGTACCGTAAAAGAATATGTTACCGAGCGAGTTGTAACCCATCTGCCCACCGGTCATATCCCAGGTCAGGGCGACGATGATCATCAACCAAAGGGTCGCCAGTTGAGTGCCAAAGTTCGGGAACACAAACGGGGAAACAAAGGTAAAGGCCAGGATCAGCGCGTACAGAATAGTTTTATTTTTTGCCATATTCATCGCAGCTACTTCAATACCTGTCGGTTACGCCGTTGCTGAATCAGACGATACAACAACACCAGCAACAGCAGCATGACCGCGATGGCCTGCTGATAGCCGATGCCGAAGATGTGCGAACCATACTGTTCCAGCGCGCCGATCCCCAGGCCCGCGGCGATAACGCCGGGCAGATTGCCGAGACCGGCCGCGGTGACGATAACAAATGCACGAATCGAGTAGGCGATACCGTAAAACGGCTGGATCACCCAGACCATGACGATGATCGCCCCGGCGGCACCACAAATCGCCGAATTCAGTGAAAAGGTGAAAGCGTATACCTTTTCGGTATCGATACCCATCACTCGCGCCGCGCGGGCATCCTGCGCCGTGGCCCGGATCGCCTGCCCCATGCGACTCGACTTCATGAAAATAATAACCCCCGCAGCTAATGCTGAGGCCATCAGTACGCCGATGAGTTTGGCTATCGGCACGTCGATAAAACCGTCAAAGAAATAAAGTACGTCGTAGTCGAGATCGACACTCTGGGTATCGGAGCCAAACATCAGGTTCATGATTTGCGCCATCATGATGGCGAGCCCGAAAGTCGCCAGCAAGGAGGTAAACAGGTCACGCTCGATGACGCGCGAAATGACCAGCTTGTAGATGACCCAGCCGATCCCCCACATGAAAACGAAGGCGACCGGCACGCCGAGCAAGGCCGGAAAACCATGCCCGACTAGCCACCATGATACGTATCCGCCGGCGATGACGAAATCGCCCTGGGCCAGGTTCTTGACGTTCATCACGCCCCAGACCAGCGCCAGGCCGTAAGCGGCCAGCGCAAACAGTGCCCCAACCATTATCCCGTCGAGGACAATCTTCAGATTAACGACCGGGAATTCGAACAGTAACCCGATGTTACCGAGGATTTGATCCATATTTATTACCCGAAAACTAAAGGAAAACAGGGCGCCGGCGGCGCCCTGTTATCGGTCTGGACTCTTACTTACGTGGCCAGTTCAGCTTGTGCGAAGCAAAAGCCGAGGGAGCCACCACGTTGTACTCACCATTCTGGATCTGGCGCAACACCATCGGCTTGGCGATGTTGTTGCCTGCATCGGAAAACTTGATACCGCCGTAGAAGGTCATCAGGTCGGTTGCGGAAATCGCATCGCGAACCTTTTCCTTATCGAGTGAACCAGCACGCTCAAACGCATCCTTGAAAACGTAGACAGCGGCGGTTGCCTGCGCGGTCTGATATGGGACTTTCTTATCCTTGTACTCGGGAAAGGCTTTCTTGAAATTCACTTCATACTCAGCCGCGCTGCCGAACAGGGGATCCTTATACGCCAGGGTTTCCGCCCACTGGGTTGAACACAGAATATCGTTGGCGGCGGCCCCGAACTTGCCGGTTACATCAGCCGCTTCACAGTGAGTCAGTGCAATCATCGGAACCTTGATGTTTTGCTCCTCCATTTGGCGCACCGCGGTGGCGGCGCCCTTGGAGTGACCACTGACGATCAGCAGGTCAGGCTTGAGCAGCTTGACCTTGGTCAGGATGGCGCTCATGTCGGACAGGTCACGCGGCAGTTTTTCGTCGATTACAACCTTCATGTTGTACTTGGCCGCATCCTCGGAAACGCCGGCACGGATGTCGAGCGAGAAAGGATCATTTTCGACAGCGATAGCGACCTTGACCGAAGAAGGTTTTTTACCCGATTTTTCAGCCATTTCAGCCGCCAGAGTGACCGCTGATGCCAGGTATTGTTCCGAAGTAGAGAGTACCGCGAACAGGTATTTGTAGCCCTTGTTGAACAATGAGCGGGATGCACCTTCGGCTTCAACCATCGGGATCTTGTACTTTTCGGTGACTGGCGCAATCGCCTTGGTCATCCCCGAGGAATATGGCCCCAGCATGTACTGCACCTTGTCCTGGCTGATCAGGCGCTCGGCCAGCGTCGCGCCGCGGTCGCCCTTGGACTCGTCGTCGTAATAGGTCACCTTGAAGTTATAACACTTGCCGTCGATCTTGACGCCGCCGGCGTCGGCGATTGTCTTGATCGCGAACTCGTAACCGTTTTTGGCGTGAATACCGTTGGTTGCGTACTTACCGGTCAGCGAAATTGCCGAGCCGAGGTGGATTTCATCACAATGACCCGCGGCCAGGCTGGCCTGGGAAAACAGTAATGAGACGGTTGCCATCACAATAGATAGCACGGATAGTTTTTTCATTTCGCTCCTCCGATTGTCGAGCTGCAGTTTTACACTGCGTTTTTATAAT
>CALJQI010000368.1 GCA_937980285.1 uncultured Gammaproteobacteria bacterium
GCACATCGACGACCTGCAGGGCAAGGATTACACCAACCTGGCGGGTATTCGCAGCCCCAGTTTCGTGCTCATGTTCATGCCAATCGAGCCGGCTTATATCGAGGCCCTGAAATACGAGAAGGACCTGTTCTCCTATGGTTACGAGCGCGGCATCGTGCTGGTGTCGCACACCACGCTGATTCCGATTTTACGCACCGTCGCCAACCTCTGGTCGATGGAGCGCAGCACGCGCGAGGCGCGCGAGCTCGGCGACAAGGCGGGCGATATCTACAACCAGGTGCGCAAGGTCGCCGAGCGCCTGGCGCGCATCGGCGGCAGCCTCGGCGCCGCCACCAATCATTACAACGAAACCGTGCGCGCGCTGAGCGGGCGCCAGGGGCTGCGCGGCAAGGTCGAGCGTTTCGCTGAAATGTCGAGCAAGGTAACCCAGGCGATCCCGGAAATCGAACCGCTGCACAATGACCTGCAAAGCGAAAGCCTGGAACTGCTGGCCGAACCGCTGCCGTCGGAGATCGACCCCGAAACGGCCGATGACGAGGCCACGGAGCACTTGAAAAAACCCCACTAAACACCTATTTATCAGGGATCACAACAAGCGCAGTTTTCGTGAAATACCAGGACTATTACCAGATTTTGGGCGTGCCCCGCGACGCCGACAAGAGCGACATCAAGAAGGCTTACCGCAAGCTTGCGCGTAAGTATCATCCCGATGTCAACTCGGAGGCGAGCGCGGAAGAAAAGTTCAAGCAGGTAAACGAGGCCTACGAAGTGCTGAAGGACAGCGACAAGCGCCAGGCCTACGACCGTTTCGGCGCCGACTGGAAGCACGGACAGCAATTCGACGGCGGCGGCTTCGGCGGTTTCCAGGGCGGCGGCTACAGCGGCGGCGGCTACAGCGGCGGCGGCTTCAGCGGCGGAGACTTCAGCGACTTTTTCGAATCGATCTTCGGCTCCGGATTTCAGCAGGGTGGGGCTTCGCCATTTCAGCAGGGCCGGCAGGGGCCGCGCACGCATCGCGGCGCCGACCAGAAGTTGAAACTCGATATCACGCTCGAGGAAGCTTTCAACGGCGGCGCCAAGACCATCCAGTTTGCCAGGTCTTCGGGGTCGCCCGAAATGAAGAAGCTCAAAATCAGGATTCCGCAGGGGGTCGGCAGCGGGCAGAAAATTCGCCTCGCCAAACAGGGCCAGGCTTCGCCCAACGGCGGCGAACCCGGCGATCTCTACCTGGAAATGAATATCCTGCCGCACCGGCTGTTTCGTCTCGAGGACCGCGATGTCATCCTGCGGCTGCCGATTACGCCCTGGGAGGCTGCCGAGGGTGCAACGCTGAAGGTTCCGACGCTTTCGGGTTCGGTCGAACTCAAGATCAAGCCCGGCATCCAGTCCGGGCAGAAGATGCGCCTCAAGGGCAAGGGTATGCCGCGGTCCGACGCATCAGGCGCCAAAAGCGGTGACCAGTTTGTCGAAATCATGATTCAGACGCCACCGGCCGACAGCTCGGCGGACAAGCAGTTTTACCAGGACATGAAGGCGAGATTTGATTTCAATCCGCGCCCGTTCTGATCTCGTCGTGATGAAGTCACCGCTGGCGATACTGCTGTTACTGGTTTCGAGCGCGCTGCCGGCGGCATTGCCGAACGCGGTCGACGGTCAGCCGCTGCCGAGCCTGGCGCCGATGCTCGAGCGCGCGACGCCGGCGGTGGTGAATATCGCCACCCGCGGTAAGTCGCGCCGAATAGTCGAATTCCCGCTGCCGCGCGACCCGCTTTTCAGGCGTTTCTTCGAAGTGCCCAACATCGAACGCATACAGGAAACCGCGAGTCTCGGCTCGGGTGTCATCGTCGACGCCGACAACGGCTTGATCCTGACCAATTTTCACGTTATCAAGGATGCCTATGAAATCAAGGTCACGCTGACCGACGGTCGCGAGCTGCAGGCCGAAATCATCGGCCGCGATCCGGATACCGACGTCGCCGTGCTGCAGGTGTCGGAGGAGGGCCTGGTCGAAGTGCCGATGGCCGATTCCAGCACGCTGCGCGTCGGCGATTTCGTGGTCGCGATCGGCAATCCTTTCGGCCTCGGACAAACCGTGACCTCGGGAATCGTTTCCGCGCTCGGCCGCTCCGGGCTCGGCATCGAGTCGATCGAGGATTTCATCCAGACCGACGCCTCGATCAATCTCGGTAATTCCGGCGGCGCGCTGGTCAACCTGCGCGGCGAACTGGTGGGCATCAACACCGCGATCTACGGCGCCGGCAACCAGGGCAGTATCGGTATCGGTTTCGCGATCCCGATCAACATGGCGCACGACATCATGACTCAGCTGGTCGATTACGGTGAAGTCAAGCGCGGGCGGCTGGGCGCGCAGGGGCAGGACCTGACGCCGCAGCTGGCGCAGGCCTTCGGCCTGTCGCGCAATAGCGGTTTCATCGTCACCCAGATCGAGGCAGGTTCCCCGGCCTACAAGGCGGGGCTCAGGGTCGGCGACGTCATCGTCGCCGCCAACGGCAAGCCGATCCGCTCGACGCGTGACATGCATAACCTGGTCGGCCTGCAGCGCCTGGGGCAAACCATTACCTTGCTGATGTATCGTAAAGGCTTCGAGATCGAGCTGCCGGTACTGATTCAACCAATCGAAATCAAGAAGATGGGCGGCGGCGTGATCCATCCGAAGCTGGCGGGCGCAACTTTCGGCGAAATGCACGAGCAGCACCTGCAGCGCGGGCGCGTCGATTACGTCGAAGTGCTGAAGGTCGAGCCCGGGTCGAACGCGGACAATGCCGGATTCAAGGTCGGCGATGTCATTTTCTCGATCAACAAGCAGCTGACGCGCACCTTTGACGAAATCTTCGCGCTGGTCGATATCAACGGCAAGGGCATGATCATGAACGTGCAGCGCGGCCGCCGCGAGCTTTACATCCTGTTAAAGTGATAGAATTGCACGCATGACGAAATTAACCCATTTCAACCAGGCCGGTGAGGCCCACATGGTCGACATCGCCGATAAGGCGGCGAGCGCCCGCCGCGCCATCGCCGGCGGGCGCATCGTCATGCAGCCCGAGACGCTGGCGTTGATCGAGCGGGGCGGGCACAAGAAAGGCGACGTGCTCGGCGTTGCCCGCGTTGCCGGCATTATGGCGACCAAGCGCACCGCGGAGCTGGTGCCGATGTGTCATCCTTTATCCCTGACTCATGTCGCAATCGAGTTCGATATCGACGCCGCTAACAACGCTATCGACTGCACGGTCACCTGTGACACCACCGGGCAGACCGGCGTCGAGATGGAGGCTCTCAACGGCGTGCAGGTGACGCTGCTGACCATTTACGATATGTGCAAGGCGGTCGACCGAGGCATGGTCATCAGCGATGTGCGCCTGCTGGAAAAATCCGGCGGCAAGTCTGGCCACTGGCAGCGCGACTGACGACGTTTACCTGAGTCATCCCCGCGCAAGCGGGGATCTTGCAACACCATAGTGCTAGAATTCGAAGCGATCAAACTTCAAGGAAGAAGACATGGATCACTACCTCCCAGCAGTCTATATCCTGGCAAACAAGCCACGCGGCGTGTTGTACACCGGCGTAACTTCGAACCTGATAAAACGAATTTGGCAACATAAAGAAAAGCTGGTAGACGGGTTTTCGAGGCGATACAACGCCGATCGGTTGGTATGGTATGAGATTCATTCGGAGATCTATCTGGCAATCACTCGAGAGAAACAGATAAAAAGGTGGAAGAGATCGTGGAAGATCGAGTTAGTCGAAGCTTCGAACCCGGATTGGGTAGATAGATTTGACGATATTACCTGCAAGTAACGGGTGTTGCGGATGTATGCAAGATCCCGGATAACTGCTGCGCAGTTTCCGGGATGACTCGTTGTCCAGTAACTCTAAGAGAATTGAGTCATCCCCGCAAACCTGAAGTCATCCCCGCGCAAGCGGGGATCTTGTCATGCTGCCGCGGTCGCGGAATACGAATTGGTGGCGGTTATCTCCGCTACCGGATATCACGATCGAGCCGCGGGATGACTTTGGCAGGAGCCTAACCCTGCGACAGCAGGTTGCGCAGGTCGATGACGGCGGCGTTGGCGCGGGAGATGTAGGACGCCATCACCAGCGAATGGTTGGCGAACAGGCCGAATCCGCTGCCGTTCAAGATGACCGGACTCCAGACGGCGTCCTGGGTCGACTCTAGCTCGCGGATTATCTGGCGCAGGCTGATTAGCGCGTTCTTTTTCTGCAGGATCGGTTCGAAATCGACTTCCACCGCCTTGAACAAATGGATTAGAGCCCAGGCGGCGCCGCGCGCCTCGTAGAAAACATCGTCGATTTCCGTCCACGGCGTTTTGACCTCGAGTTGCTTGCTGGTCTGGGTCGACTGCACCGCCTCTGCGTCGCCCGCCAGGTCGGTGTTCAGCCGCACCTGGCCGACGCTGGCGCTCAGACGCTGCGACATGCTGCCGAGGCGGGTCTCGACCTGCCCCAGCCAGGTTCGCAGGTTGTCCGCGCGCGCGTAAAACTGCGCATCGGGATTTTCCGGGTCCTGCAGCCGCCGCAGATAACCGTAAAGCGCGTCGATGCCTTCCTGGTAGACGTTTTCGCTGGCCGGCAGGAACCAGGAATTATTGTCGAAATGAAACTTGGGCTCGGTTACGATCAGATCCTCGTCTTCCACCGACTGCGATTGCGAGCGGCTGAAATCGTTGCGCAGCGAGCGCGACATGTCGCGCATCTGCACCAGCACCCCGAACTCCCAGTTGGGAATGTTATCCAGCCAGATCGATGGCGGCATGATGTCGTTACTGAGGTAGCCGCCGCGCTTGTCCAGCAGGGTTTCCATCGCGGTAATCACCGCGCTGGTGGTATAGCTGCCCGTGGTCAGGCGTGATTCCGTCACCGGCGCATGCTCTTCCGCGGCTTGCACGATATCGAAAGGCTCCGGCTCGTCGCTCCAGTAGATCCCGATCAAGCCAAGCAGCAACAGGACAATCAGCACCGGTATCGCAAATACCCTCAATTTGCCATCGCTGGCGGCATGCTGGTTGCGCATGCTGCTCAAGCGGTCAGCCAGGTCGTTCAGTTTATCTTTCATGATCTTGAATCAAGGTCCGTTTCGTGCCACATTGCAGGCATTATTTCAGACTATCGCTAAGGGATAAAGCAGCACGCCGAAATGAAAAAAATCATTCGCTATCTGGTGATCGGAACGGTCGTCGCCATTGTCTTCCTGGTCTCGAGCATCGCGATTTTTGCCGCGCTGTTCGACGCCAATGCCTACAAGCAGGATTTATCCGACCTGGTGCGTGAACAAACCGGCCGCGAGCTTCAGTTTCACGGCGATGTCGACCTGACCATATACCCGGCGCTCGGCATGAAGCTTGGCGCGATGAGCCTGTCCAATGCCGAGGGCTTCGGCGCGCAGCCGATGGTCAAGGTCAAACAGGTGAGCATTAGCGTCGATATGGCCTCGCTGATCACGCTCGAGCCACAGATCGACAAACTGGTAATGCGCGATCTCGAACTGAACCTGATTACCAACAAGGCCGGCGTGACCAACTGGGACGACCTGATGCAGCCTGCGGCGCCGCAAAACGGCGCCACAGGCGACGGCGCGAAGGATGGCGCGGGCACGGCGGCGTCCGATTTTGAAATCAGGGGCGCTTTCGCCGGACTCGATCTCGAAAACATCAGGTTGCTATGGCTCGACGAGCAGGCGGGCTCGAAGTTCGAAATCACCGACCTCGATCTCGGCACCGGGCGCATTGAGCCGAACAAGGCCTTCCCGCTGACGCTGCATCTCGATGCCAGCGCCAATGGTGATCTGGATATCGTTTTCGACTTCAATACGCAGGTCGAATACCTGATCGACAAGCAGCAACTGACCTTTAGCGAGATGGCTCTGAAGCTGAACGAGTTCGAAATCGGCGGGCGCCTGCAGCTGAGCGATTTCGCCCGACCCACGCCGACGCTGCGCTTCGACCTGACCTCGCAAAGCCTCGATGTCGATGCACTGCTGGGCACGCCGCCGCCGACGCCGACTCAGGATGCCGGACCTGAGACGCAGCAGCAGTCGGCGGCGCAGGCAGCCGAAGACGTCAAGATCGAACTGCCGGTGAAAATACTGCGCCAGCTGGATATCGACGGCAAGCTCGGCATCGCGCAGTTGAAAGCTCAAAACCTGCGCATGCAGGATTTGAGCGTCGATATCAAGGCGCAGAATGGCCTGATCGGGCTGAAACCGCTGAAGCTGTCGATGTATGGCGGCCAGGTCGAAACCTCGGTTGTCGTCGACGTCAAGTTCAGCACCCCGAAATACGGTATTGACGAGTCGGTGACTGCCGTGCAGGTGGGCGATCTGCTGAAGGATTACAGCGGAGAGGAACGCATTAGCGGCAGCCTCGATGCCGAGGCCAACCTGACCACCAGCGGCGAATGGCTGAGCGAGCTGAAAAAGAACAGCAACGGCCGTTTACGGCTCGCCTTTCTCGACGGTGCGCTCAACGGTTTCAATATCCGCCATTCCATCGATAGCGCGAAGGCGAAGCTTCGAGGCAAGCAGCCGCCCCCGAAAGAGGAGCTCAAGACCGACTTTTCATCGCTGACCCTGAGCGGTGAAATAAAAAGAGGCGTGTTTACCAGCGACGACCTCGACCTGCAGGCGCCGCTGCTGCGCGCCGGCGGACGCGGCAGTGCCGACCTCAATACCGAGACCGTCGATTACCTGGTCGAAGCCAAGCTGGTCGGTACGGTCGAAGGGCAGCAGGGCAAAAGCGCCGACGAACTGGCCGGACTCGCCATTCCGGTCAGCGTCAAGGGGCCGTTCGCGGACCCGAAGATCGACGTCTTGCTCGATGAAATGCTGAAGGCGAAGGCCGACGCCGAGAAGGACCGGCTAAAGACTGAAATCGAGGCGCAAAAGGAAGAAATCCGGCAGCAACTGGAAGCCGAAAAGAAAGCGCTGGAAGCGGCCATAAAGAAGCAGGAGCTCAAGGACAAGGCGAAGAAAAAGCTTGAGGACAAGCTCAAAAACCTGTTCGACTAGATGGACGCCGACGCGGCCAGCTTCGCGCGCAGGGTACTGAACTGGTATCGCCGATACGGCCGTCACGACCTGCCCTGGCAACGGCAGGACGCCTATCGCGTCTGGCTGTCGGAAATCATGCTGCAGCAAACCCAGGTCAGCACGGTGATTCCGTATTACCAGAATTTCATCAAGCGTTTCGCCAACATCAAACAGCTCGCCGAAGCCGATATCGACGAGGTGCTGCAGCACTGGCAGGGGCTCGGTTATTATGCGCGCGCGCGTAACCTGCACAAGGCCGCGCGGGTCGTTCGCGATCGGCACGGGGGCCGTTTTCCGCAAAGCTTCGACACGGTGGCTGCGCTGCCGGGAATCGGGCGCTCGACCGCCGGCGCGATCCTGAGTTTCGCCTTTGGACAGCGCTGGCCGATCCTCGATGGCAACGTCAAGCGCGTGCTGGCGCGCTGCTTCCGCGTGCCCGGCTGGTACGGGCAAAGCGAGACCATGAAACAACTGTGGTACCTGGCCGATTCGGTAACCCCGACCGAGCATGCGCCCGACTTCAACCAGGCGATGATGGATATCGGCTCGATGGTTTGCCTCAAGTCGAATCCCAAGTG
>CALJQI010000369.1 GCA_937980285.1 uncultured Gammaproteobacteria bacterium
ATTGGTCCATGTTCGTCAGCTGGGCGGTGTCCGGGGGGCTGGCCTGGGGCTCGACCTTGCTCCTGTTCGCGTTCCTCAGGGGGATGCTGTCCTATGTCGACGAACGGCTGGTCCAGCCGCCACAGCACCCGATCGCAGACAATGCGGCACGGCGCCAGCGCCGGATTCCCGTCGGCCTGTTCATCAGTTACCGCAGGGATGATACGGCGCCCTATGCCGGCCGCCTGCGAGACAGCCTGGCCGCTCACATCGACCGCGAGCGAATATTCATGGATATCGATACCATCTCGGGCGGCGTCGATTTTCAGCACGCCATAGAAGAATCGATCGAGTCGGCCGAGGCCATGCTCGTCGTGATCGGCTCGCAATGGCTCGAACTCGCCGATGATAAGGGCCGCCCACGGATTCAGGACGCCGAGGATTTCGTGCGCCTCGAAGTTGCGACTGGACTCGAGGCCGGACTCCGCGTATTCCCCGTGCTCGTCGGCGGGGCGGCGATGCCGTCGGCGGCGGAGCTTCCCGACGATCTCAAGGCCCTCGCCCGGCTCAATGCATGCGAGCTCGACAACGCGCGCTGGGATCACGACGTCGGCAAACTGCTCGGCTATCTCGAGGAGATTCAGGTCCCGAAAAACCGCGTCGGTTGAGCGCGGCCGGTGTAGTGGGATCGGGCTGGGTCGACCGGCAATTCGGCTCCCGCACCAGGTACTCGGGGTCCTCCAGCCGTTCTCTTATTGCGGCTGCAGCACTTCGATTTTTTTCCTGGTACCTAGTTCTGTACGCAATCGCCTGACGTGGCGCGAAATTCCCTGTAGACGCGATGTGGCAGGCATTAACACATTAAATGGAAGCGTCCCCTTGTTTCTTGCAGGAGACCCCCGCGTACGCTGGAATGACGATAATCGGATTCTTTAAATACGTTTGCGCTTTACAAAAAAATGAGGCGGTGCAGTGCACCGCCTCCAGGATTAAACGATGTAGCTTCTAATTATTTTTTGCCGTTTTTGGCCGATCCCGCGCCGTACTCCTTGAGGATGTACAAACCGCCGTTACGATCCGATGCGTAAATCCAGGGCGAATTCGGTTCTTTGTAAATTCCCCAGATATCCTGGATACCGCCGTTCTCTTCCTCGAACTCGGCGCCAGCGCGGTGATAACGGGCGGTTTCGACCGGGTTGTACGGATCTGTGACGTCGATTGCCAGGACGCCGTCCGAATACCACGAGATATAGGCCGTAACCTTGTCGCCCCTGGATTCGACGATCACGTTATGGCTCGAGTAGGTGCCACGGGGATCGCAATTGCCGCCGGGCGAGGTCGATGCCGAACACTCGGTATCGAATATAGACGCCAGTACTGGATTGGCTGGATCGGAGTAGTTCCAGATGCGTAGGCCGCTCCACGGCGAACTCGCCTGATTATTCGAAATCACGACTGCGGCGGCACCGAGTGCGGCAGCGGTGTTAGCTTTTGCTTCGAATTCACAGGCGCCGCGACGAACCACGGCGATATCACCCGGGTCGACATCGCCCGCGTTTAGCACAGGATCGCCGGCACAGGCGCGCCCTATCCATACCAGTTCTCCAGTAACGGTACCCGTAGTAGCAAATGTCGGTGAACCGGCCGCGGTAGCCAGTTCGATTGCCGCGAAAGAGCTGCCGGCCAGCGGCCCGGAGGTGACATTAACCGAGGTGCCATCAGTTGACCCGAAATTGCCGGTTTGACTAGCCTCTAACGAGTTTCCATCGTCAGTCGAAATGGCGGTCGCTGGAATCGTGGGGTCGCCAGCGGTCGCGGTACCATCCAGAGTCAGGTTGCCGGGCGGCACAACACCTTCCCAGGCAGAGAAGTCCTCCTCGCCCTCAACTACGATATTCCCGTCTGCACTGGGCCAGACCGAATGGCTGTTGACTTCGCCGTCGAGCGAGCCATTGACCGGGTCGATTGCCACGGAGACCAGGCTGGGACTGGCGGGATCGGTGATATCAAGCAGCACCAGGCCCGCATCCCAATTGGCCAGGTAGGCGCGGTTTCCTTCGGAGTTAATCGTGACGTCGTGCAGGAACTTGTTCTGCGAGGCTCCGAAGCCGCTTAAAAGATCCAACGCGGCGGCAAGCACGCGTCCGACGTCCACCGTCTCGTCACCCACGCCAGGATCAAACAGCTCCTCTGCGCCCCAGGCGGATGTCAGTGAAGGAGCCGTTGGGTCGGTGATGTCGTAAATCTGGAAGTTATCGAACGCGGTCTCCGCGGTTACTGCAACGTAATCGCTACTGCCCTGAGTAAACAGGAAGAGGTTGTGTACACCGACATCCGCGATCCCGCCGAACAGTGCGTTGGAGATCGGGTTCAACTCATCGATGCGTACCGACGCCAGGTGCACCGGGTTGGTCGGATCGTCTACATTGTAGATCTCGAATCCGCCGGGGCCACCGCCGCAGGATTCGTTCGAGTGAACCAGAATGTCGCCAGAGTTCATCGACGTAACACGCACGTCGTTGGAACGGCTGCCCTCCGGAGACGGGATAACTCCGACAAAGCCGGGCTGGTTCTTGTTATGCACGTCCCAGACCCAGATACCGGCCTCCGGATCGCCGCCGCAGGGGCTGTTGAAAGTGCCGGTATAGGCATATCCCTGATGCGCCCAGACGTCGGTCGTCGAATTCGGCGCTATGCGCTCGCCGCGCCCGGCCGGTGCCAGGTTCTTTGTCACCCTGGCGAATGGCGCCTCGCTGATAATGCCGGCTGTCGCCGCATCATGTTCGATCATCGCCGCACTGCGGTCCACGTCATGGCTATGCTCGAGCAGCTCGATAGCCTCGTGGCCGCTATCTGGCGTGTCAGCTTCGGGCGGCGCGGCCGTGGCAACCGTAAACCCGCTACTCAATACCGCGATATAGGTAAAATTGATTAATTTTCTAAATCTCATAGTGACTCCTCCAAATTTTTTTTGTATTGGGTCGGCCATGGTAATCAGACATCGATTTCAGGTCTAGTTAATTCATCGAGCTTGTCACTCGAACCCGTCCCTGTGAGATCTGGCAGGCAGGCCTATCTCCTTAGCGACAGCTGCATCAGCCGGTCATCTTTATCCGCTGGGTATAATTGACCGGGATCAGGTTTGCCCCGGCAAATACTTCCATGATGCGCTAAATCTAATTTTGTCTTTCGTTAAGGTGTAACTATAAAAAGCTTTTCCGGCTGGGACTGCTTGCCATGTTGAGCGGCCCGCTACAGGTGCTCGAACTGCTCTATCCTCCGGTCGATGGCGATTGGTTGGCCAATAACCGTGAATGGTTGCTGGTGCTCGACATTCGCGAGGAAGCTGATACTTTCTCGCAAGGCCATATTTCCAGCGCCTTGCTGGCGGACGTCAATCGGATTCGATTCGAGCGCGATTGTTCATCTGTGTCCCGCGGTTAAACCGCGGGACACAGGGATTACCAGGGCAGCGAGAAGGTCTTAACGTTGGTGTAGGATTTCATCGCTTCGATGACGCCTTCCTTGTAGCCTAGCCCCGAATCCTTGATGCCGCCGAAAGGTGACATTTCGATGCGATAGCCGGGCACTTACCAGATGTTCACGGTGCCGGTTTCGAGTTCGTTGATGAAGCGGATAATATCGTCCATGCGATTGGTGCAGACGCCCGACGACAGGCCGAAGGCTGTGGAGTTGGAGACTTCGATGGCGTGGTCGATGTCGCGTACGCGGATGATCGGGATCGGCGGACCGAAGGTTTCCTCGCGCACCAGTTCGCAATCGTAAGGTACGTGGTCGAGTACGGTCGGCGAGTAGACCGCGCCCTGGCGGTCGTTGCCGTAAAGCAGTGTGGCGCCTTTGTCGATGGCGTCGTTGACGCGGTCCTGGAACAGGATCGCCGAGGCTTCGTTGATGACGGTGCCGACGTCGGTATCGGGGTCCATCGGGTCGCCGTATTTCAGTTTCGCCGCCTTTTCCGCGACCAGCGCGGCGAACTCGTCGGCCACCGATTCGATGCACAGTACGCGTTTGACCGCGGTGCAGCGTTGGCCGGAATTCTTCGTTCCGCCCGCGACCGCGAGTTCCGCCGCCTTGTCGAGGTCGGCATCGTCCATCACGATCAGCGGCGCGTTGCCGCCCAGCTCGAGGATGGTGCGGCGGTAGCCGGCGGTCTCGGCGATGTATTTGCCGACCGGCACGCTGCCGGTAAACGAGATCAGGTCGATATGCTGGTTGGTCAGCATTTCATCACCCATGTCTTCGGGCAGGCCGGTGACCACCGACAGCATTTCCGGCGGCAGGCCGGCTTCGTAACAAATATCCGCCAGCACCAGCGCGGTCAACGGGGTCTGCTCGGTCGGCTTGGCGACCATGCAATTGTTGGTTGCGATCGAAGGCGCGATCTTGTGCGAAATCATGTTGAGCGGGTGATTGAACGGCGTGATCGCCGATATCGCGCCCAGCAGCGGATCGCGCTGGGTGAAAATCTTGCGCTGCTTGCCGTGCGGCGTCAGGTCGCAGGAAAACACCTCGCTGTCGTCGTTGATGCACTGCTGTCCGGCCAGGCTGTAGACGTCGAAGGCGCGGCCGGATTCGTAGAGGCTGTCCTTTTTACTGAGGCCGCATTCGGCGGTGATCAGGTCGGATAGCTCGTGTTTGCGATCGGTGATGATTTCGGCGATGCGCATGAGGATTTTCTGCCGCTCGTAGCGTGTCAGTTTGGGCTTGTAGTTGGCGGCTATTTCGAAGGCGCCGGCAATCTGCGCGCGGCTGGCGCGCGGCACGGTGCCGACGACTTCGCCGTTATAGGGATTGAGAACATCGATGTTCTTGCCGGTATCGCCATCGACCAGTTTGCCGGCGATGCGCATTTTTTCGTGT
>CALJQI010000370.1 GCA_937980285.1 uncultured Gammaproteobacteria bacterium
GGAAGCGGCAGGCGACTATTCGCTGTTACGTTCTATCGTGGTGAAACCGTCTTACCGTGGGCGTGGCCTTGCGCGCGCGATTTCGGTATACCTGCTCGAGCAGGCGCGATCGCAGGGCAGGGTGGCGGTTTACCTGCTGACTGAAAGCGCCGAAAAGTACTTCGAAGACCTGGGGTTCGTGCGCGTGCCTCGCAGCCGGGTGCCGCCAGCGATTACCCTGACCCGACAGTTTTCCTCACTCTGCCCGGACAGTGCCAGTTGCCTGATGACTGATTTGCGGCGCGACTGATCGGCGCCTCCCCGATGAGCCATCGAGCCTCAAGCAGTAACGCCCCGGGAATCGTCGAGTTCGTTATTCTGATCGCGCTGATCATTTCACTGGTGGCGCTGTCGATCGACGCGATGCTGCCGGCGCTGCCGCAAATAGCCGCCGACCTGGGCGTTACCCGCATCAATGACAGCCAGTTTGTTATCTCGGTGTTTTTCGCCGGGATGGCGCTCGGGCAACTCTTCTTCGGGCCGTTGTCGGACTCGGTTGGACGCCGACCCGCGATCATCTGGGGCTTGCTGCTGTTTGCCGCCGGTTGCCTGCTGTCGATTGTCGCCGTCGATTTCGAGCAGATGCTGCTGGGCCGGTTTCTGCAGGGCCTCGGCGCATCGGGTCCGCGCATCGTTTCGATTGCGCTGGTGCGCGATCAGTACAAGGGGCGTGAAATGGCGCGCGTGATGTCCTTTGTCATGACCGTGTTCATTCTGGTGCCGATATTCGCGCCCGCGGTCGGGCAGGGTATTTTGCAAGTTGCCGACTGGCGTTTTATTTTCGCCATGTTCCTGTGCCTGATCCTGGTGGTCGGACTCTGGTTCTGGAAACGCCAACCGGAAACCCTGGCACGGGAAAACCGTATCGAGTTTTCTTTTGCGCAACTGTTTGTCGATATCAAGGGGATATTGCGAATTCGGGCCGCGCTCGGATATACGCTGACGATGGGATTCATCTTCGGCGCATTTATCGGTTATCTCAGCAGTTCACAGCAGATATTTCAGATGCAATACCAGTTGCACGCGCTGTTTCCGCTGTACTTCGGGATACTGGCCTGCTCGGTTGGCTGCGCCTCGCTGTCTAACGCGCGCCTGGTGATGCGTTTCGGCATGCGTCGGCTGTCGCGCATCGCGCTACGGTCGATTTGCCTGCTGTCCTTCCCCTTCTTTGTGCTGGCGCTGTTGTCAGACGGGCATCCGCATCTGTACCTGCTGATGCTTTACCTGTTGCTGCTGTTTTTCTGTTTTGGCATTCTGTTCGGCAACCTGAATGCGCTGGCGATGGAGCCGTTGGGACATATCGCGGGCCTGGGCTCGGCCGTGGTCGGTTCGATTTCGACGCTGATATCGGTGGTTTTCGGCATCATCGTGGCCGATGCCTATGACGAAACGGTATTACCGCTGGTGCTGGGATTTGCCATCCTCGGGCTCGCCGGGGTGCTGGTCATGCGCTGGACCGAAGCCGGGCTGGCGCCGGATAGCTGAACTCAAGATTCGAGAAACTTCAGGATTTCATCCTCGATAGCCTCCTTTTCGACCACCACCGGATGCGCCACCGCCTTGTCGAACAGTTCGGCGATTACCTTCGGCACCTCGATGCCGGCGCTGCGGGCGATCGCATCCAGGGCGCCGCGGTCCGCCTGCAACGGGTTGCCGTTGATGGCGCTATCGATCACCGGTGCGAACTTGGTCCACTCGGCGGTCGAATAGATGATGTTTACCTGTTTTTCGAACTCGGCCGAGCGGCAGGTCTTGAAACAGGTGGCGGTATGGGGGTCCATCAGGTAGCCCGCCGCAAAAGCCTGCTTGATGTAGTTCGTGCTTTCCTCGTCGGTGCAAAAGTCAGCTGCAAAGATCTCGCTGATCTGCGCATGCTCCGACGAATCGAGCTGGTAACGTCCATCGTCGTCGAGTTGCTGCATCAGTTCCCGGGTTCGCGCCGCTCCGAACAGGTCGAACAGAACCCGTTCTACGTTGGACGACTTGAGGATATCCATCGCCGGCGACGTGGTCGCGATCAATTCGCGCTTGCCGAGATCGTAACAGCCGCTTTCGATCCATTCGGTGAGCACGTTGTTGGCATTGGAGGCGATAACGATTTTCGCCACCGGCAAGCCGAGCCGGCGCGCGTAGTAGGCGCCGAGCGCATTACCGAAATTACCGCTCGGAATATGCAGCACGACCTCGTCGCCGAGCTCGATTTCCCGCTGCCGGACCAGCGACAGGTAGCTGTGAAACTGGTACAGCATCTGGAAGATGATGCGCCCGAAATTAACCGAATTCGCCGCCGACAGCGAAATGTCCAGTTCACGCAGGCGTTGGTTGAACGTCTTCGACGCCAGTAGCGACTTGAGCGCGGATTGCGCGTCGTCGAAGTTGCCATGGATGCCGATGACCTTCAGATTATCCGCCGTCTCGGTCACCATTTGCAGGCGCTGTACATCGGAGGTGCCGCCGTCCGGGTAAAGGCAGGCGACGCGAATATTGGCACGGTCGCGAAACGTCTCCAGCGCGGCCGGTCCGGTGTCTCCGCTGGTTGCGGTCAGGATCAGGTATTGCTGGTTTTTTTGTTGCGCCAGCGTCGACAGGATAAG
>CALJQI010000371.1 GCA_937980285.1 uncultured Gammaproteobacteria bacterium
GGAGGCGCTCATGCTTACCCTGCCGCCGGGTTTGCTGTACTTGATGGCGTTGGTCAGCAGGTTGTTGAGCGCGATGCGAAACAGGTCCTTGTCGATGTAAACCATGCTCATTTCACGCGGGATATCGAGATCGAACTCGAGACCCTTGTCGGCGCGCGCCCTGGTGACGTTTTCGAAGGCGTCTTCGAGAAACTCGTGCATACGCACGTGCTTGCGCTGCGCGACCACGCCGCCGAGTTCGTACTGGTTGATTGCCAGCAGGTTGTTGATCAGGGTCGACAGGCGTTCGACTTCGTCGTGGATGACGTTAACCGCCTCGACCCGGTACTGTTCGTCATCGGCGCCCTCGGTCAGCAGCGATTCGCTGTACATCGCCATCACGTTGAGCGGGGTTTTCAATTCGTGCGAGATATGCGATACGAACTCGTTCTGCCGCTGGCGCATCAAATGGGTTTCGGAAACGTCGCGCACCACCACCAGCCGGCCGAGGATGCGCGATTCGTCATTGGGCACGAACAGCGGGTAGACGTTGAACTGCAGCGATTTTTCACTGTGATCGTCGAGCCTGACCTGCACCGTGTCCTGGTTGGCCTGCATGCTCGACTTGACGTCGCCGAAAGTCAGCAGGGGCACTATATTCGGGTCTTTGCACCATTCGCGCGGCTTCTTGCCGACAATTTCCTCGTGCTCGACGCCCAGCAGGCGGCCGACCTTGCCGTTGGCGTAACTGACTTCGCCGGCCTCGTCGATGACGACGATGGCATCCGGGAAATTTTGCAGAATGCTGTCGATGCGGTTGTTCTTGTAGGTCAGCAGCTTGCTCGACATCTGCAGGTTTTCCTGCTCCTGGTTGAGGACTTCGATCCTGGTTTGCGTGGCTTCGATATAACTGCTGAACTGCTCCATGAAATCTGACAGCGCGCGGCTCGGCTGCAGTTCGACATGGTTGAGGCCGGCCTTGTCGGCGAGGTGATCGAAGCGCTCGCTAATCTCTTTCAGCGGCTTGATTTCCTGGCGCAGGAAAAAGTAAAACAGCGGCACCAGCATAAAGATCGGCAGCATCAGCGTCGCCAGGAAAGGCATCTGGCTGAAGCTCAGCGAGAGTTGCGGCTGGAAGTACCCGAGACGGACGAATCCGTGGAGCACGCCATCGGCAATGATCGGGGCATGCGATTCGATAAAGCGCCTGTCGCCGTTACTGGCGTCGACGATATGCTGCCCGAGCCAGCTGGTCGGCTCCTCGGCGATTTCGACAGACGGAACGATGACGCCCGAACGGGTGACTTCGGTCAATACCCTGCCTTCGGTATCGACGATCGCGCCATAAGCGAAATCCGGGTTGCTGTGACCGCGCTTGAGCACTTCGAGAAATCCCTGGCGGCCCGCTTCGGGAATCAGTTCGGCCCAGGACATACCGCCGAGCAGGCGCACCAGGTCGAGACCCTGCGCGCGCGCCAGCTGCTCGCGGTCGTTGCGCTGGTAATCGAACAGAATATAAACCGTCACCGTCATCACCAGCAGGGTGGCGATAATCATGATCAGTCCGAATCTCTGGTTTGTCTTCATAAATTATTGATTATCAATAGTTGGTATCTATCAAATTCAAGTGCAATCGATCCAGCGCAGCCCTAAAGTCAGAGGCTCTCATTAACTTATCGGTAGCTATGGAGATTAGTTGAGCTTTAATCGAATTCAATCGGGCTGAACGCGATATGTGACGCGATCGACGCCTGTTTCACGACAAACGGTAGAAGAAGCGGCAGAAATCAGTGCATTTGCGCGATCCCAGCCCCCGTGGAGGGACCTGGAACGGTTCGTATCAAAGCGATTTTGCCGCCGCGCACATGTTTTTCAGCTTGGCCATGGCGCGTTCGCGGCCCAGCAGGCCGAGACCGCAGTCGGGCGCGGCGATCAGGCGATGCGGGTCGATATGCTGTAGCGCCTGCCCCAGGCGCTCACGGATATCGTCGACCGGCTCGATTTCACTCTTCGCGATCGCCACCACGCCGAAAATAACGCTGGTCGTGGGCAAGCGCTCCAGCAGCGACAGGTCGTTGTGGCGGTGGGCATCCTCGAACGATACCGCGTCGATGCTGGAATACTCGATGGCGTCGGCGATCTGCAGATAGGAATCCGGGTCCGCCTTGGGATAGTCGTCGCGGTCGAGCTTGTCGGGGTAACCGCAGCACATGTGCACGGTGCGCTGCACGCTTTTGGGACAGCCGTGGAAAGCGCGCTCGAGATTCTCGAAGCCATAGTCGAGCGCTGCGCCCGGCTTGCGTGCAAACAACGGTTCGTCGATTTGAATATGAACGCAGCCGGCGTTCGCCAGCGCCAGCACTTCGACGTTTAACGCGCTAGCGATATCGGCGCCGAGCCGCTTCGGATCGTGGTAATAATCGTCGTGGTTGGTGTCGGAGATCGTCATCGGTCCCGGCATGGTGATTTTGACCGCTCGTTTGCAGTTGGCCTGCGCGCGCTGCCAGTCGGCGACCAGGAACTGGTCGCGCACCGATACCGGGCCGCTGATGGTCGGCAGCGCGGCCTCGTAGGTGCCGCCGCGGACTTCCTTGCGCGTCAGGTGGACGAAGTCGAAACCCAGCAGGTGCCGGCAATGATAGTGAATATAGT
>CALJQI010000372.1 GCA_937980285.1 uncultured Gammaproteobacteria bacterium
AACGTGAAATCGACCGCCAGCTCGTTGACTTCTAGCAAGGCGGTTTGTTGAGCTTGGTCAACGATTGAAAACTCCTCGATCGGCCTGCCCTTTGCGGGCTATTTCTTGCAAGTATAAATTATTTTTTAGCGTAATAGTCCATATACCAGCTCGCAAAATACCCTAAACCCTGTTCGATCGAAGTTTTCGGCGCATATCCAGTGTCCGCGGTCAACGCGGCGATATCGGCATAGGTCTCTTCGACGTCGCCCGGCTGCGCCGGCAGCAGTTCCTTGCTCGTCGTTTTGCCCAGCGCCTGCTCCAGCAGTTCGATATAACGCAACAGTTCCACCGGCTCTCCGCGGCCGATATTATAAATGCGCCAGGGCGCGCTGCTGCTGGCGGGATCGGGATCGAGCCCGGACCAGTCGGGATTGGCGCTGGCAACCCGATCGAGACAACCGACGACCCCGTTCACGATATCGTCGATATAGGTAAAATCGCGACTGTGCCGGCCGCGGTTGAACACCTGGATAGGCTTCCCACGGGTGATCGCGTCGGCGAACAGAATCGGTGACATATCGGGCCGGCCCCAGGGGCCGTAAACGGTGAAAAATCGCAGACCGGTGCAGGGCAACTGGTACAGGTGACTGTAGCTGTGGGCCATCAATTCGTTCGCTTTCTTGGTCGCGGCATAGAGCGATATCGGATGATCGACGTTGTCCGCGGTGCTAAACGGCAGACTGCGGTTAGCGCCGTAAACCGAACTCGAAGAAGCGTAAACCAGGTGTTCGACGGCGTGATGACGGCAGCATTCGAGCAGATTGCCAAAACCGACCAGGTTGCTGTCGATATAGGCGGAGGGATTTTCCAGCGAGTAGCGCACACCGGCCTGCGCCGCCATATTCACGACGCGTTCGAAGCGGTAGCGGTCGAACAGGTCCTGCATGGCCTGCGCATCGGCGATATCCAGTTGCTGGAAGCGAAAATTATCAAACTCGCCGAGCTGCCGCAGGCGCGCCTGTTTCAACGAGACATCGTAGTAGTTGTTCAGATTGTCGATGCCGACAACATCGTCCCCGCGCGCGCACAGCTTCTTGGCGCTTGCATAACCAATAAATCCGGCGACGCCGGTAACCAGCAGTTTCATCTTGCTCCAGGGTCTGGCTTGTGTTAACGCACAACCGGGGCGGACTTGATACCGATTCGCTTGATCGGTCCCACCCGGTGCGCCAACAGAATCACAGCGATAATCGCATAAATCCCGGGCTCGAGATAGTCGGCTTTGACCAACCAGATAAAATGCAGCACAGCCAGCAAAATTATCAGGTAAACCAGCTGGTGCAGGCTTTTCCACTTCCTGCCGAGCTTGCGGATCATGAACTGGTTCGAGGTCGCCGCCAGTGGAATCATCAACAGGAATGCACTGAAGCCGAGCGTGATATAGGGCCGCTCGACGATATCCTCGATCATCGCGCCCGGATCCAGCGAATGATCGGCGACGAACCAGATCAGAAAATGGCAGCTCAGGTAGAAAAAAGTATACAGGCCGGTGATACGCCGAAACCGGATCCAGGCGGCCTGACCGGTCCATTGCCGCAACGGGCTCAGGCTAAGCGTGAGCAGTAAAAGCCGAAGCGTCCACGCGCCGGTTTCGTGGGTCAGCTTTTCCACCGGGTTTGCGCCCAGCCCGCCATTGAATGCGGCCCACAGCAGGCCTGTAAAGGGCAGCAGGCATAAAAGGTGCAGGAGGGGTTTGGCCCAGACAGATTTAAGCCACATGCTTCAGTTTGCCGAGCAGCCGGTTAAAAATTGACCGTAAGGTCCAGGTCGTCGTAAAGCTCGGCGACTTCTTCCGCGTAACCATTGAACATGAGCGTATCGCGCTTGAAAATCTCACCGATGCGGCGCTCGCGCTTCTGCGACCACCGCGGATGATTCACTTCCGGATTGACGTTGGAGTAAAATCCGTACTCGCGCGGCGCGGCTATATTCCATGAAGTTCGCGGCTGGGTTTCGCTGAACTCGATACCGACAATCGACTTGATACTCTTGAAGCCGTACTTCCACGGCACCACCAGTCGAATCGGCGCCCCGTTCTGGTTCGGCATGGTCTTGCCGTACATGCCAACCGACAGGATGGTCAACGGATGCATCGCCTCGGCGATGGTCAGGCCTTCGCGATAGGGCCAGTTCAGGACCGAGCGCTGCTGCCCGGGCATGCGTACCGGGTCGTGCAGGGTTTTGAAACCGACGTACCTGGCTTTCGATGTCGGCTGCAGGCTTTTCAGCACCGAGGCCAGCGGCACGCCGAGCCAGGGGATAACCATCGACCAGGCTTCGACGCAGCGCAGGCGATAAATACGCTCCTCGATCGAAAACGGCTTCATCAAATCCTCGAGACCGTAGGTTCCGGGTTTGTCGCATTCTCCGCTGACCACTATTTGCCAGTCATCGGTTTTAAAGCGTTTCGAGTTGCGCTTCGGATCCTCCTTGTCGGTGCCGAACTCGTAAAAGTTGTTGTAACTGGTGGCATCCTCCTCTTCGGTTATTTCTTCGTCGATCGAAATCACTTTTTCCTGATAGTCACCGATCGCAAGCGACGCCTGCGCGGCGGCCCAGGGATTCAGCAGCAGCGCGCCGCCAATGGTGCCGGCGGCCTGCATGAACTCGCGCCGCCGACGATACAGCGGTTCGGGCGTGACTTCCGATTCGGGAATTTCCCAGCGCTTTTTTATTTTGATCATTGTAAACCCTCTACCCAAAGATAGAACCTAGACCGAATCCGCGTCAACTAGTTCCTGCGGGTAAACAGATATCCGCCGGCATCGAGTTCGCCGCAATCGATGCCGAGACGCTTGAGGCAAGCGTACATCAGCGCCGAATTGCTGGTCACCACCGGCTTTGCGAGGGCCGCTTCGAGCGCGGTAACCGCTTCCAGCGCGCGATAGTCGGTACAGGAAATCACCAGCGCCTGCGCCTGCGGGTGATCGGCCTTCAGCCCCATGCGGTAGGCGTCTTCCGGCGTCAGCCTGTTCTGCTCGAGGCTGCTCAGCTGGTTTTCATAGCTGACCTGGTTGACCACTTCGATACCGCAGCGCTCGATGAAATCGATCGACTCGTCGACCAGCCGCGGAACATAGGGCGAGGTAAACGCAACCCGTTCGCAACCCAGGTCCCGAATGGCCTCGACCAGCGCACCCGCGGTGGTGACCGCCGGTAAGCCGGACTTAGCGCTAATTTCATCGCAGAAAGCGCGGTCGAATTCGGGACCGTCGGCCAGCGTCGCCGAGGTGCAGGCATAGGCGATCAACTCGACCCGGCCGTCTACCAGCAACTGCAACTGTTGATCCAGCGCCTGGCGCGCAAAGCGCCGCATCTGCTCCGAATCGGGAATCGCGTCGACGTCGTAACCGCCGCTGCGGGTGAAGTGAATGGTCAAACCAGCCGGCGCCAGTATCAGGCAATCGGGCTCGGCATTGGTGTTCGACGCCGGCACGATCATGCCCAGGCGCCGCAGGCGGCGCTCCTCGACGCGAAAATCGCCGAGCCTGTACTCGCGTTTACCCATTGTCCTGTCGCCGCCACTCGGCCAGCGTTCGCGCCGTTAGCTGCATTTGTTCGGGTTTGCCGATGGTAATGCGCAAACAGGCGGGCAAACCGTAGCCCGCCATCGGTCGTACTATTAATCGGTGGGCGCGTAAAAACCGATAAGCGGACGCCGCCCGCTTATCGGTTTCGAAGTCGACCAGAATGAAATTGGTCTGGCTCGGAACCACGCGCAAACCGAGGTCGCCAATCGCGGATGTCAAATAGTCGCGCTGCCCGGCAATCAGTCCCCTCGCCTCGACCACCGCGACCTGGTCCTGCATCGCCGCCCGCGCCGCCACCTGCGACAGCGAGGTGACGCTGCCCGGATTAAGCACCTTGCGCAGCTGGTCACGGATTGCGCCTGGAAAATAGCCCCAGCCGACGCGCAGGCCGGCAAGGCCGTAAATCTTGGAAAAAGTCCTCGTAATCACCGTGTTGCCCTGTTCGGCAAGGTCAAACAGGGGGCTGTGAAATCCGTCGTCGACAAACTCGGCATAGGCCTCGTCGACCAACAATAACACGTCTTGCGGCAGCGCAGCGCGCAGTCGCCGGATTTCGTCGTTGTGCAGCAGGCTGCCGCAGGGATTGCCGGGATTGACGATAAACACGAGTTTCGTATCCGGCCGCAGCGCGCCGATGATATTGTCGACATCGACCCGGTAATCGGGCTCTGCCGCGCTGTCGACCTGTGCACCGACCAGCCTCGCCAGCGTGCGCATGAAGAGATAACCATACTCGGTCATCAGTATGCGCTCGTCGGGAGACAGGTAAGCCAGCATCAGCGCCGACATCAATTCCATCGACCCGCAACCGCAAACGATGTTGCCGGGATCGAGATCATGCACCTCGGCAATCGCCGAACGCAACTCGGTCCAGTCGCTATCGGAATAAAGTTGAGCCTGCCCCAGCGCGTCAGAAATAGCCTGCCGCACCCGCGCCGAAGGCGGATAGGCGTGTTCGTTTTGCGCCAGCACGATTGGCTCGAGCCCTGCAGCCGCGCTGGTATCCGGCAGTGCGTACGGCTCCATCGCGGCTACTGTCGGATTTGGCCGCAACATATCGCCTAGCCGACCCAGCGGCGGGCGTTGCCAAACATGCGCATCCAGGGGCTGTATTCGCCCCAGTCGGGCGAGGCCCAGGAATTCTGCACGCTGCGGAATATCCGTTCCGGGTGCGGCATCATGATCGTGAAACGCCCGTCCTCG
>CALJQI010000373.1 GCA_937980285.1 uncultured Gammaproteobacteria bacterium
CGCGGTCGGGTGGTGCGCGAAGTCGTCTATAACGCGCACTCCGTCGATTTCCGCGATTATCTCCTGGCGCCGCCGGACACCGTCGAACCTGCCGAGGGCGTCGAGCGAAGTCTCGATCGATACCCCTGCATGGCGCGCGGCAATGAGCGCGGCGCTGGCGTTCAGAGCGTTGAACTGGCCGGGTTGTGCCAGCGTCAGCGGGTATTTCCTGCGGCTTGCGCGGTGATGTAATCGCCGTTCGGAATCGAGGTAAAAGTCGGCTGCAGGATCACGCGCGGAAAACCCCAGGCGTTCGCTCCAGCAGCCCATCTGCAAAACCGACCGCAGGGCTTCGTCGTCCTGGTTGAAGATAATCTGCGCCGAGGCCGGCAGGGTTCTCACCAGGTGATGAAACTGCCGCTTGATCGCTTCCAGGTCATCGAAAATATCGGCGTGGTCGAATTCCAGGTTGTTCAGGATCAGCGTGCGCGGGTGGTAATGCACGAACTTGGAACGCTTGTCGAACAGCGCCGAATCGTATTCATCCGCTTCGATGACGAAGAACGTTCCGCCGCCAGCCCGGGCCGAGCCGGAAAAATTCTGGCCGACGCCGCCTATCAGGTACCCGGGATCGAGTCCTGCGTCCTCGAGTATCCATGCCAGCATGCTGCTGGTGGTGGTTTTACCGTGCGTGCCGGCGACGGCCAGTACCCAGCGATCGTGCAGCAGGTTCTCGTATAGCCATTGCGGCCCCGAGCAGTAACGCCGTCCTTGCTCGAGGATTGCCTCGAATTGCGGATTACCGCGCGAAATCGCGTTGCCGACGATAAACATGTCGCAGTCCCGCGGCAGGGCATCGGCTTCGTAACCGTTATGCAGCCCGATGCCGGCTCGCTCCAGCTGGGTACTCATCGGCGGATAGACATTCGCATCGGAACCCTCGACCTCGTGCCCGAGCTCACGCGCGATTTGCGCGACGCCGGCCATGAAGGTGCCGCAGATGCCGAGAATATAAATATTCACCAGTAAAACCAGATCAGGATGAATTGATAAAACACGTAATAATTGAACGCTATCATAGCCGAAAGATGCGTTGGAATTTCAAGCGCTCGCTTAAAAACCAGCGACATGGCCGCCAGGTTCCACAGCAGCAACAGGTAGAACAACGGATTTTGCAGCTGACTTTCGTAATCCGTGTCGATCTGGTTGAGCCCGATGGCGAGCAGCGTCATCAGCATGTTGATGCCGACCATGGCCGAGAAGGTTTGCTGAAACCTCGGCATCAGTTTTTTCCAGCGCAGGCCGGTAGCGACGAACAGTGCCAGCAGGATCAGCTCCAGGGTCAAATGGGCGGCGAGCTCGGCAAAGCCGCGCTCTTCGTCGACCAGTCCGAGGCAGAGCAGGTAGTACAGGAGTATGGTCAGCGTTGTGCAATAGGCATTGCAGGGCAGCCGTTCGGGGCTGGAAAGAAACAGGCACATGGAAACGTATTGCTTGAGGCTTGAAAGCCATGGCCTGAGGATATTCTGCATGGCCGACATAATAGCGGGTTGAGGCCGCAAAACAATGCCAGGCTGCGGCTTGCGGAAAATGAATGTGGAAAAATTGCCAGTTGGTTATAATCCCCGGCTTTTGGCCAGTAAAATAAATGAACGACGAATCCGCGACCGATTTACATAGCTTTCAGGGGCTGATCCAGACCCTGCAAAACTACTGGTCCGAACAGGGATGCGTAATTATGCAGCCGTTGGACATGGAGGTTGGCGCCGGCACCTTTCACCCGGCTACCTTTATTCGCGCGATCGGCCCGGAGCCCTGGCGTGCCGCTTACGTACAGCCGAGCCGGCGCCCGACCGACGGGCGCTACGGCGAGAACCCGAACCGCCTGCAGCATTACTTCCAGTTCCAGGTTTTGCTCAAGCCATCGCCCGATAATTTCCAGGAACTTTATCTAGGCTCGCTGGAAGCGCTCGGATTCGACATGCTGGTGCACGACGTTCGTTTCGTCGAGGATAACTGGGAATCGCCCACGCTCGGCGCCTGGGGGCTGGGCTGGGAAGTCTGGTTGAACGGCATGGAGGTAACCCAGTTCACCTACTTCCAGCAGGTTGGCGGCCTCGAGTGCCAGCCAGTCTCGGGCGAGATCACCTATGGCATCGAACGCCTGGCGATGTACATGCAGGGCGTGGACAGTATTTTCGACCTGGTGTGGACGCGAGGACCGCAGGGGGAGGTGACCTATGGCGATATTTATCATCAGAACGAAGTCGAACAATCCACTTTTAATTTTGAAATAGCCGACACCGATACGCTGTTCAGCTGGTTCGATATGTGCGAAGCGCAGTGCCAGGCGTTGATCGAGAAAAAGCTGCCGCTGCCGGCCTACGAACAGGTGATGAAGGCGTCGCATGCCTTCAACCTGCTCGACGCGCGTCACGCGATTTCGGTGACCGAGCGGCAACGATTTATTTTGCGCGTGCGTACCTTGTCGCGCGGGGTAGCCGAATCTTACTACGAGTCACGCGAGGCACTCGGGTTTCCGCTGATCAAGAGGGAGGCCGGCAATGACTAGCGATTGCCTGATCGAAATCGGCACCGAAGAGCTGCCGCCGCGGGCGCTGCTATCGCTGGCGCGGAGTTTCGCGAACCTGATGCAGACAGCCTTGAGCGACGCCGATCTGGCGCCTGCCGCGGTTGAAGTATTTGCCACGCCCCGACGACTGGCGCTGTTGTTGCGTGATACGCCGCCGCGACAGGCAGACCAGGTGATCGATAAACGCGGCCCTGCGCTGGCGGCGGCTTTTGACGACGACGGAAATCCCTCTCGTGCCGCGCTTGGATTCGCAGGTTCCTGTGGTGTCGAGGTCGATCAGCTCGAGCGCCGCGAAACCGACAAGGGCGCCTGGCTTTATTTCAGCAGCACGCAGGCCGGCAAGAGCCTGGCGCAATTGCTGCCGGAACTGCTGGCGGCGGCGCTGGGCGATTTACCGATTCCGAAGCGCATGCGCTGGGGCGAGCGCAGCGACGACTTCGTACGCCCGGTCAAGTGGCTGTTATTGATGATCGATAGCGAAGTCGTCGATGCCGAGATCTTTGGATTGCGTTCGGCTAATCGAACTTTCGGGCATCGTTTCCACGCTCCCGGGGCGCTGGAGATTCCTGCGGCCGCCGACTATGAATCACTGCTGCTGTCGCAGGGGCTGGTGATAGCCAGTTTCGAAAAACGCCGCGACGCGATACGCCACATGGTCGAACAGGAAGCCGCGCGACTGGGCGGCATGGCGCATATCGAAGATGCCTTGCTCGATGAAGTCACCGCGCTGGTCGAGTACCCGGTCGCGGTTTGCGGCCAGTTCGATATCGAGTTTCTGCAGCTGCCGGCCGAGGTGCTGGTAACGACGATGCAGGAGAACCAGAAGTATTTTGCGTTGTTCGACAGCGATGGCGCCCTGCTACCGCATTTTATCGCCATTGCCAATATCGATAGCCGCAGGCCCGAGGTGGTGGCGAGCGGAAACGAGCGTGTGATCCGGCCCAGGTTTGCCGACGCCGAGTTCTTTTATACCCAGGACCGGAAGCAGGGCCTCGACGCGATGCGTTTTCGCCTCGATTCGGTTGTGTTCCAGGAAAAGCTCGGCAGCCTTGGCGATAAAACCGCGCGCATCATTCGACTGGCCAAGTATATCGCCAGCCTCACCGGCGGCGACCAGGACCTGGTGCGCCGCGCGGCCGACCTGTGCAAGGCGGACCTGATGAGCGACATGGTGGGCGAATTTCCGAAGCTGCAGGGACTAATGGGGCGTTACTACTCGCAGTTGCAACAGGAAGATCAATCGGTTTGCGACGCCATCGAGCAGCACTATTGGCCTCGCCATGCCGGCGATCAGCTGCCGCGTGGAGCGATTGCACAGTCGCTGGCGTTGGCCGACCGCCTCGATAGCCTGATCGGCATTTTCGCCATCGGCGAAAAGCCCGGCGGCGACAAGGATCCCTTCGCCCTGCGCCGTGCCGCGCTTGGCGTGTTGCGCATCATCGTCGAAAACGAGCTGCCGCTGGATCTCAGGGACCTGTGCCAGGTGGCGGCCGATGGTTATTTCAAGAAAATCGAAGCGGCCGTCGTGATCGATGATGTCATCGACTACGTTTTCGATCGCCTGCGGGCTTATTACCAGGAACAGGGCATCGGCTTCGACCTGGTCGAGGCCGTGACTTACAACCGCCCCGGACTGTTACACGATTGCGATAGGCGTATTCGCGCGTTGCAGGAGTTCCAGAATCACGAGGCTTTTACGGCGCTGGCGGCCGCCAACAAACGCATCGCTAATATCTTAAAGAAACAGGATGGCCCGGCCGCTAAGGTGGATCAGAAGTTACTGTCGGAAACCGCGGAAAAGCAGTTGTACGCGCAGTTGCTCGAACTCGGGGACGGGGTTGCGAAACAGTTCGCGCAGGGCCAGTATCTGCAGGGACTGGAGCAACTCGCCGAACTTCGCCCCGCGGTAGACCTGTTTTTTGACGAAGTTATGGTGATGGTTGACGATAATAGTTTGAAAAACAACCGGCTTGCACTACTCGATCAACTGTTGCAAAGTTTCCGTCTAGTCGCCGATTTTTCTCGGCTACAGTCCTGAGCGATGTGTATCAAGACGGGGAGTGCTTGTGCCTAAAATGGTAATCCTGGACCGAGATGGTGTCATCAACCACCTGATGGATGATGACGTTACCACCGTTGACGGCTGGGATCCGATCGCGGGCAGCATCGAAGCCATTAACCGGCTTAAGAAAGCCGGCTACCTGGTCACCATCGCGAGTAACCACTCGGGCGTCTCCCGCGGGCACTATAGTGAGGCGGACTTACAAAAGATGCACGATAAAATGCAGAAGCTGCTTTCGACCCGCGGCGCCAGTGTCGACGGGATTTTTTACTGCCCTCACGGGCCCGAAGCCAACTGTATTTGCCGCAAGCCCAAGCCCGGGTTGCTATTCCAGATCGCCAAAAAATTCAACATCGACCTCTCGCAAACGCCGATGGTTGGCGACAATATCAGCGATATCAAGGCGGCCAGGATGGCCAACGCCAAACCGGTGCTGGTGCGTACCGGCAAGGGGGAGTATGTCATGCAGCATTATCCGGAAGCGCTGGACGTTCCAGTGTATGACGACCTGGCCCATTTCGTTCGCGAAACCCTGCGCCGGAAATAGAGACTGCCGGTGGTAAATCCGTTATACAGGCTCTGGTTGGGAATTCGCTCAACGATCTTCTGGATATTCTTTTTACCGATGGTGCTGCTGTTGGCCAGTCTGCTGTCGCTGTCGTTTTTCATGCCGCTGGGTTTCCGCGTCGGAATCATTCATTTCTGGATCGGCTACAGTCTCGCTTGCCTGCGCCTTTTCTGCGGCCTCGGCTACCAGGTGGAAGGACTGGAAAACATTCCCGAACACGGTTTTATCGTCATGAGCAAGCATAGCTCGACCTGGGAAACCATCGCGATACAGCGTTTCTTTCGGCCCATGGTCTGGGTGGTGAAACGCGAATTGACCTGGATCCCGTTTTTCGGCTGGGCGCTGAAGTCGATGAACGCCATTGCCCTTAACCGGGGCACCGGGCGCAAGGCCATCAACCAGCTGGTGCAGGAGAGCCGGAACAGCATGGACAAGGGGCGCATCCTGATGCTGTTTCCCGAGGGTACACGTGTGCCGCCGGGGCAATCCAGGCCGTTCAAACTGGGCGGCGCCATCGTCTCGCAGCAGACCGGCTACTCGGTATTGCCGATCGCGCATAATGCCGGTGAGTTCTGGCCCCGGCACAGCTGGATCAAGTGGCCGGGCACCATACGTATCGTAATCGGCAAACCGATAGATCCCGAGGGCAAGAAACCGGAACAAATCATCGAGGAAGTGGCTCGCTGGGTTCGAGCCGAGTGCGAAAGGATTAGCGATAGCGCGCAGCTACAGCGGCTGGGCGTTCAGTAATTGCGGTTCGCAATCGGTGATCGGCGAATGATACCGACAGGCACCGGAATCCTTTGTCTGGCGGCGCGACTCAGCCTGTTGCCATTGTTGTTTTTCTCCAGCCTGGCGGTGGCGGACTGGACCGGAGTCTCGCTCGAGATCGGAAACTACGATGCCGACTGGGAGTTCGAGCGCGATACCCGCGAAGCGCAGGTTAACGAAATCAGTTTTCAGATAGAAGAAAAAACCGGCTCCGGGCTGGCGCTGGGAGTGAGCATAGGTTATTTCGACCTGCGCGCGGTTGCCGACAGCGACAGCGCGGCGGAAACGATGAAGTTCGACGGCGAATTCATTAGCATCTACCTGCGTCAGCCACTGCGCATCAGCGAGCATGTTTCTCTAAATGCGGCGCTCAGTATTCGTTACACCAACGGCAGGGAAAGCGGCGACCATGAAGAGTCGGCGGAAATCGATTGGACCGAAAGTGCGTTCGAGCTCGGCCTGGGAATACGTTTTGGAAATCTCAGGCTTATACCATATGCCGCTTACCACAATATCGATGGCGACATCAGCGATGATGGCACCGACGTATTCGAACTCGAGGAAGAGTTGATTCAGGGCCTGCGTTTCGATTACTTCGTCGAGGATAGCGCTTTCATTCGTTTGGAATTT
>CALJQI010000374.1 GCA_937980285.1 uncultured Gammaproteobacteria bacterium
GGAACCCGCTCGATGACCTCGAGCGAGGTTTCGAGCTCACGCAGGTTAAGAATTTCATCGTGAAACAGAAACGCGGTTGCGATCTTGCCGTTAGTTTCACCACTGTCGGCATCGACGATCGCCTCCACGGTGCCGACGAGAATCCGGATGTCGATCTGACCGTCGCTAATATCCTGCTCGAGCAGATAAGGCCGCGAAGTGACATAACCGTTCGAGATAAGGCGATCGGACACTGCCGATAGCAGGTCGCGAGTCAGCGCCGCGTCGATGCAGGCGCCCAGGAAAGCCGCCACCAGATTCCGCGATTCTCTCGGCGAAAGCACTTCGCTGGCTTCGATATCGACGGCGACAAGCGGCACGCAGCCGGTGGCTTCCGAAGCCTGCGTCGAGGCCGGAAACAAAAAAAGGATCGCCAGCAGGCTAAAACCAGATCGATGCAAAAAGCCGGGTAACGGTGGCATCAAAACTGTACAGCGATTCCTCTCCGACCGCCGCCGTATCGGTCAAATCGCGAAAGTCGTCATAGTCGAACTGGATCCAGTCGACGCTCAGATTCAGGCTACCGCGCTCGATCCTGGTCCACGCGCGACCGAATTCGTAACTCGCACCCAGCCCCAGCGTAGTACTGGTAAAGGTGCTCAATTCCTTGTCGCGGGCAAGAAAAGACTGCGCATCGATAAACGGAAACAGGTCGCTGTAAAACTCGGCGGCAGTCTGGTCGTGAAAGCGATAACTGAATTCGAAAATCCATTCCTCGCCGAAGGGTAAAGTATAACCGAGCTCGTAGGTGGTCGCCTCGATATCCCAGCTATCCTCGAAGTAACGCACGCCGGCATGAATCGCGGCGCGTTGCGGCAGAAAGTAATTGCCGCGTACGGCAACGGCATTACTGGTGCGCGTCCTCGGGTAAACCTCCTGCTGGAAGCTGTAACTGTCGGGTCCCGTTCTGTAGCGCACCGAGCGGTAGGGATTGTTCAGATAACCTTCATCGGTGATGGTTTCCAGCGTCATCGCCATCACCAGGCTCTTGCTGAGAATCTGCGTAAGCCCCAGTCGGTAGCTGCGCACCTCGGCCGATTCCTCGAAGCTATCGTCGCCGTTCTGGCCGACGGTGTTGTCACCAAAAGCGAATGACATACTAACCGTAGTCAAATCGCCGAACATATCCTGTGAAATGCCGAGGCTTAGCGTGGAGGCGTCGAAATCACTCTCCTCGCTTTCCACGTAGCCAATGCTCACGGTCGTCTTCTGCCGCAGGTAGTCGATATTGAGGCCGTTCTCTTCGCGTTCTTCGGTGTATTCGCTGGCGGTGACCACCACATCGATCGACGCACTGGTGACATTGTCGACATAGTGATTCAGGCCAACCGAAACGCTGTCGCCCACATTCTTGCGCACCAGCAGCGAAGGCCCATCGATCTCGGCACCGCCGCCATCATAACGATGGTAAAGCAGGTCGACGCGCTCTTCCGGCAGCACCGCGGCGTCGACAAGCACAGGCATCGACGCCAGAGCGAGCAGCAAGCCGCAACGGAAGGCAGCTGAAATTTTCGGCGTAACGACCACAAATCCCCGAAAACTATCGCGACAAAACACCGAAAAAGCGCTAGCGGCTAGTTACAGCCGCAGCCACCGCCGGTTGCGATACCGGCACCGCGCGCGCCTTCGCGAGAGTCATAGACATGGTGCAAATAACTCGACGACACCGGATCGCGATTGAAACTCATTATTGGATCCGCCAGGTTGGCGCGCTCGTAAGGCTGCACCCAGGGTTTGATGGAGCAGCCCCCGAGCAGCGTCAGCCCGAGCACTAGCGAAACCAGGAATACTCGCTTCACGTCATTACTCCCGCACCAGCTTTTTCACCATCTTGCGATACTTTTTCTCGTCGCCCGGCTTGTAGCCCTTGTGCAGAAAGCGCATGTTTCCATCGCGATCGACGACCACGGTAGTGGGCATCGCAACCACGTTGTAAAGCTGGCTGACCTGGTTCTTGTTGTCCAGCAGAACCGGAAAGTCGACCGGGAAATCGTTCAAAAATCCGCGCGCCTTGTCAGTCTGCTCCTCGACGTTGACACCGAGCACGGTAAAGCCCAGCGGCTCGTACTTCTTGTGCAAGGCGTTCAACAGCGGCATCTCTTCACGGCAGGGACCGCACCAGGACGCCCAGAAATTGATTAATACGACGTTTCCGGTCATTTCGCTAAGCTTTATATTCTTGCCGGTGAGCGATTTCAGGGTGAAGTTCGGCGCCGGTTTCGCGCCCGACGCGGCGTTAACCGGAGCAACCGCGGCCAGCGATAGCGAAGCCAGTAACACCAGGGTAAAACCTACTCGCGACATTTTGCTTTTCATCATTCTTTCTCCTTAAAAAAACAGGTTCAGCGAAACCGTGAATTCCAGGTTATTGGTGGATTCTTCCTCGCCGAAAATATCCTGTTCAAAAATTAAATCCCGCATTTCGATATCCAGACTGAAACCATCTGCAAACAACGTGCGGTGACCCACTGCGTAGGCGATAGTAAAACGGTCGTCGCCGGCGAAGGTTGTCGAGCCGACGCCAGCGGATAAATAAAATACTGTATTAAATGTAGTCGAATCGGTGGCAAATGCCTCCCCTGGAAACAGATTGAATCCGAGGCTGATCAGGTAATACTCGGCCTCGCGTTCGTCATCCGACAGCAGCGGCGCGCCACCGCTCAGTCTCTCGAAACTGCTTTCCCCGGCGTCGCTGATGCCGTAAGAGCCCTGAACGAAGAAATCTTCCGTTACGTGGTAGCCGAGCTTGACGCCGTAGACCAGGTTGGTCTGAAAATCCTCCAGCGCCAGGTAACCGGCGTAAAAAGCGATCTCGAAATCGTCCGAGTCGATTAGCGATTCGTCGAACTCGGTACGCTCGATCTGGGGCTGAATCAGATTCGTCTGCTCTTCTTCATCGCTTTGCGCCAGGACTTCCGTCAGCGGCGCGCTGGCGACAAACATTGCAAACGCTAGAAAAATACTGCGAAACCGAATTTCCACTCGCTTACTTCCTCGTTGTTGTTGCTAGTGCTGCTGGCTGAAAAAATTATGTACTCGTTTACCTCTAATCGAAACAAAAAACTGCGACCGACGTAGCGCTGCAAGCCGAGTCCGAACTGTGCAAATGAGTCGTTGTCATCCTCGGGCGATATCAGGGTCGCACTCGGGCTAACCTCTATCTTACCCAATCCCAACGTCATATACGGAGAATACTTCAGATCCGGAAACGGTTGCATAACCGCGTTTGCCTTCAGAATCTGGGCACTGGACTTTCTGCCTACCGATTCCCCGAAATGCACTTCGGCGGCGAAATTGTCGCTGAAGGAATAGGCGGTGAACACGGTGAAAATCGGCGCCGACTCGAACTCCCCGCCGGTCACGCCAAGCACCCAT
>CALJQI010000375.1 GCA_937980285.1 uncultured Gammaproteobacteria bacterium
CATTGGTCTACGCTGCCGGTTGGCTGTTACGGGCGATATTTTGCGCTCGACGGCGGTTGTGTCTGGGGTGGCCACCTGGTCGCGCTCAGGGTCGATTTCGATGCCGAGGACTGGTTTTTTGTCGATTCTCACACCAAAAAACCGATAAAAACTGCTAAATAATAAGGATAATTAATTCACTTTTGCTGGCGGGCCGGGGTTTAAATGCGATGTTTTTCGCTATCTTTGACCCATTTACAGCTATAAGTTACCTGTGGCCACAGTGTAACCATGAGCAATAGACCGTCGCGATATCGTCGAGATGCTGAGACGCGAGAACGACCTGGCGATTCTGAGCATGAGCGCGCGTTTTGTTAGCCAGGCGTTACAGGAAGCCGAAGATAATACCCCGTTGGAAGGTGAGAATTTTGAATAAAAATCTGCTTATTACAGTGATTCTGGCGCTTTTGTCGTTTGCTGTTTATCAACCGGTTTCGGCGGCGGCAAGTGTAGAGTTAGTACCCTCTTCGCGAGTTATTCTGAAGATAACCTCCGGCATGACGGTCGATCAGATAATCCAGCGTGTCTATCCGAAAGACAAGGACTTGTGGCCCCGGATAAAGGCCAAAATAATCGAAACTAATCCGCATTCGTTTGTCCAGTACTCGGACCGATTGATCCCGGGAACGCGGTTGAAACTGGTGGACATCCGACGTATCTACGACCAGGAACAGCTGACGCCAAAGATAAAGGTGGGCTTTGTCACCAGGCTGGAAGGCAAGGCGATTGCCAGGGACGTCAATAACCGTGTGCAGCAATTGCAGATCAACTCGCGGATCTTCGAGGGTGATCGCATCGAAACCGAGATGGGTGCGCGTATACAGATTTTGATGAACGATGGCGCCGAAGTGTTTTTGAAGGAAGATTCGGTACTCAAGATCAGCGAGTATGTCATTACCGCTGGCTATGGCGAGAAGAGCAGCAGTATTCTCGATTTACTGCGTGGCGGCTTGCGTAAGATCACAGGCGCCATCGGCGCCAGTTCGCTGGCTAACTACCAGGTCCAGACCGGTCTCGCGACCATCGGCATACGCGGCACCGATTATGTCATCAAGTTATGCAAGCAGGACGATTGCACGCAGACGGTGAGTCGCAACGATCCGGAGGCTAAACTGCACGCGGTCGTGCTGGAAGGCGCCATTACGCTGACCACCGAAGAGGAAGTTCAAATCCTGATGGCAATGGGTGAATACGGTACCGCGACCACCGAAACCCTGGTCATCGAGGAAGAGGTCCCGGTGCCGGTCGGATTTCTGAACCAGCAGGAAACGCAGCAGTTCAACGCGTCGATTCCGCAAAAAGCCGAAGTCAGGGAAGAAGAAGAGGAATCAGGTAAAGCCTGGCCCTGGATTCTCGGCGTGCTGCTGCTCGCCATCGGCCTGTAAACTCCGTCACCCGCGGGCGCTACGCATCGATCCATTCAGCAGCGCTTTTTTAATTCGACGCGATATCGATACGGCGTTTTAGCTGGCGCCCGGAGCGCGTAGCGAGATGTTGCAAAGGGTTGTCAACGCGGTGAATAACGCCGCTGAATCTATTTAGCAGCGCCGCAAATAAAATGTCGGTTAATCTTCGTCCGAGGTGTCGAACTGGGCGGCGAAGGCGCCGGCAATTTCCAGCAGGCTCTGGATCGTGTACTGCCTGTTTCCCAGTACGATGGGTTGGTGCAGCTGCACGTAACCTTCGTGAAAAGGGACCAGGCGGTTATTTTTTATCAGGAAGGTACCATTGGTCGAGCCGAGGTCGCGCAGGTAAACCTCTCCATTGATGACCTGGATTTCAGCGTGCTGCTTGCTCACGGTTGGGTCATTGATATAGATATGACCCTCGCGTCCAATAATATAAGTTCTACTTTCCATGCGCTTGACATCCTCGCCCATATCATAGTCCATCAAGAACAGCCCTCCTCGACAGAGCAGACCAGTCTAACCCAAATAAATTCAAATTTCCCGCACAAATTTTGTCAAGGAATACGCGTGCGGATTGCTGCGATCGGCTTCAAAGTCTTCTCGATTTTCGACTTTCCATTCGCTCTTTTGGTACTCGGGGAACCAGGTATCACCTTCGAACTCGTGATCGATCCGGGTGATGTACATATTTGTCGCGAGTTCGAGTGATTGCTGGTACAGGCTGGCGCCACCGATCAGCATGATCTCTTCATCGTCCCGGCACAGGGCTATCGCGGCATCGATGCTGTTGACGACATCACATCCCGCGGCGCTGAAATCAGGGTCGCGGGTGACCACGATATTACGCCTGCCCGGCAGGGGTTTTCCGATCGATTCGAAAGTCTTTCGGCCCATGACGATGGGCTTTCCCATCGTGGTGCGTTTGAAAAAAGCAAGATCGGCAGGCAGGTGCCAGGGCAGTCCGTTGTTACTGCCGATTAGATTGTTTTTGTCCATGGCTACGATCAGCGAGATTTTTTTCATTGGCTCAGGGTCTTGCTCAGTTTGGCGAAATCGGCGATGTCCAGTTTTTCAGCGCGTAATCCCGGGTCGACGCCGCATGCGATGATTGTTTCACGATCCAGTATCGATTTCAGCGAATTGGAAATAGTTTTGCGGCGCTGGTTGAACGCCGATTGCACGATTTGCGAAAAGTTCGCGTAGTCGCCGATATCTACCGCGGGCGCCGGTCTCGGGATTAACCGTATCACGGCTGAATCGACTTTTGGTGGCGGGCTGAAACTGCCGGGAGCGACATCGAACAGGTACTGGCATCTGCAATGATACTGCAACATCACGGAAAGGCGCCCGTAACTGGCGTCGTCGCAGCCGGCCACGATTCGCTGCGCCACTTCTTTTTGTACCATGAAGTGCATGTCTTCGATCAATTCTGCGGACTCGAGTAAATGAAACATCAGCGGCGTCGAAATGTTGTAAGGCAGGTTTCCCACCAGCCTGAACTTTTTATCCCGCGCGATACTGCCCAGTTCGAACTTGAGAATATCCGCGTTGACGACTTCGAGCTGGCCGAATTGCTTCGCCTGCCGTTGCAGTGCCGGCACCAGGTCGCGATCGAGCTCTATCGCGATAAGCCGCTGGCAGCGTTGCAGTAGAGGATAAGTCAGCGCTCCCTGGCCCGGGCCGATCTCGAGCAGATATTCTCCAGGCTGCGGATCGACAGCGCTGAGGATGCGCTCGATAACGTTTCGATCATGCAAAAAATGCTGACCGAAACGTTTACGCGGCCGATGCATCCGCCTGTCTGTTGTTGGCCTGCAGGATTGCCGAATCGATCGCGGCGAACAGGCTGTCCGGCCTGGCCTCGGCGCTGCCGGCGAGATTGAGCGCGGTACCGTGATCGACCGAAGTTCTGATGATCGGTAAACCGAGCGTGGTGTTGACCGCGTTATGGAAGCCAACGTGTTTGAGCACCGGCAAGCCCTGGTCGTGATACATGGCAAGCACCGCGTCGGCGTCCTGCAGCATGCCCGTGGTAAACAGGCTGTCCGCGGGGTAGGGGCCGCTCACATCGATGCCGCCGGCGCGAAGCGCGTCGAGGGTAGGAATGATGATCTCGATCTCCTCCCGCCCCAGGTATCCGTTTTCGCCAGCGTGCGGATTTAGGCCGCAAACCTTGATGCGCGGTTTGCGCAGCGCAAAGCGCCGACGCAGGTCATGGTGCAGAATTTCGATGACTTCGGTGATCGTCTGCCGGTCGATGGCATCGGCGACGTCGCGCAACGGCAGGTGGGTTGTTACCAGGGCAACTCTCAGTTGTCCGGTCAGCAGAAGCATTACCGGTTTCGGCGTCTGGCAGATTTCGGCGAGGAACTCGGTGTGCCCGGTAAAGTCGATACCGGCGCGATTGATGATGTCTTTTTGCACCGGCGCGGTGACCATGGCGTCGAACTCGCCGGCCAGGCAGGACTTGCAGGAGCGTTCGAGCAGATGCAGTACATAGCCCGCGTTGGCGGTATCCAGTTGCCCCGGCAGGGCGGGTACGGCCAGCGGCTGGTGGATGATTTCGATGCGATTGCCGGCGCGCGGTCGGTCGCCGTAGTCGACGAATTCGATCTTTGATCCCAGCGCGCTCGCGCGCGCGGCGAGTAGCTGGCGGTCGCCTGTAACCACCAGGCGCGCATCGAATCGACTCGGGTCGATAGCGGCGACAATATCCGGTCCTATGCCCGCGGGTTCTCCGGAAGTAATGATGATGCGGGCATCAGGCATCTGGTTTTTCAGGGAAAATCACGTAGGCTTCGTCGCGCAGGCGGCGTTTCCATAGATCGAAAACCTCGCGTTGTTTTTGCTGCAGTAGCTGCGAGAAAATTTTCTGGCGCTTGTTTTGCGCGGTTTCATCGACGGTGCGACGCCCGGTAACCTCCACCAGGTGCCAGCCGAACTGGCTGCGAAAAGGCTCGCTGAGTTCGCCTTCTTCAAGTGTGTCGGCGACGGCTTCATATTCCCTGACCGTGGCGCCGGGTTCCATCCAGCCGATATCGCCGCCCTCCGAACCCGAGGTGTAATCCACCGAGTAAAGTCGCGCCAGCCTGGCGAAATCCTCGCCCGACAGTATGCGCTGGCGAAATTCCTGCAGGCGCTTCTGCGCGTCTTCCTCGGAAATCAGTTCGTTCGGCCTGATCAGTATGTGCCGACTGCGCGTTTGCTTGATGAGCACCTGCTGCAGGTCGCGGCGCTCTCTCAGGTGCACGATATGGAAACCGCTGGCGCTGCGTATCGGGCCGGCGTGGCCACCCGGCGACATCGATAACACCTGGGTGGTAAACAGGCTCGGAATTTCGGCTTTCTTGCGCCAGCCGAGGTCGCCGCCCTGCAGCGCGGTATCGCCGGCGGAGTAGGTATTGGCGAGTTGATCGAATTCTTCACCGCGGTCGAGACGGGAAATAATATCGGCCGCCGAGCTTCGCGCGGCGTCGACCTGCTCCGGCGTGGCGGCGTCGGGTAAGGCGATCAGAATGTGGGACAGGCGATACTCGTAACTGGCGTCCTCGTTGCCGCTCTGGCTGATAAATTCGTCAACCTCCGCGTCGCTGATGGATGCGTTGCGCTGGCTATACTGTCGCCGCAGGGTGGAAATGGTCATTTCCCTGCTCACCGCGTTGCGATACTTGTCGTAGTCGATACCATCCGCGATCAATGCCCCGCGGAATTCAGTCAGCGTCATGTCGTTCTGGCGAGCCAGGCGCTGCATGGCCTGGTTGAGCTGGCTATCGGATATCTGGATTCCGCGCCGGTTGGCCTCCTGTAATAACAGCGAATCGTTGATCAGGGCTTCGAGCACCTGTCGCTCGAGCACGTCTTCTGGCGGCAGATTACGCTGCGCCCGCCTGAGGTCGACTGCAATCAGTTTGACCCGGTCGTCGAGCTCGCGCCTGGTTATCACGCTTTCATCGACGACCGCGACGATGGTGTCGAGCGAAGTCTGCGCGGCCGCAGCCGGCGTCAGCGCCAGCAGGCTGCCAACGAGAAGCCCTGTTAATCCTTTCATTTTCATAGCTTGCCAATGGTCATCAGAATGTCGGGTCGTAACCCGGAATTGCCTCGCGCAGTTGCGCGTCGATATCTCTGCCGGTCTTGCTCAGCCCCTTCAGGGTCAGCTCGAAATATATGCTATTGTCGGTTTCGGCGAAATCCTCGAGTTCGTCTCCGCTCTGGCCGGCCAGTATTTTAAGGCCCCAACAGCAGGATTCATAGTTAATCCCCAGTAAATTCTCGACGGTTTTCTCGAACTTGAGCGAGTGCTGCGCTTTCGCCACGACAGTCCAGCGTTCGTTAATCGGATAGACCAGCGAAATCAGCGCCTGTTCCAGTTCTTCTTCCTTGAAATAGTACCCGAGGTTTGCAGCCAGGCCCTGGTTGGCGTAGTTTATCGAAAAATCGCGCTCGTTGATTTCACTCTGCGCCTGATGGTAAACCAGGCGAGCCGCCAGCCTGGTGCGTGAATTGGGCCAAAGGTCGAGCTCGGTTATGACGTCGGATCTGGAGGCGTCGTCACGGCTGCCGTCGAGGCTGACCCGCCGGTCGTCGAAGAAAAATATCCGTCCCGCGCGCAACTGCATCAGTTCGTCACCGCTGTCGCTGTGATAGATCCGGCTGGCCAGGCCGAGTGTGACCTGGTTGGCGTCGCCGATTCGATCGACGCCGGTGAAGCGATTGTTCTTGAACAGGTTGCTGTAGGTGCTGGCGTTTAACGAGGTATCGAAATCAGGAATATCGTCCTGATCCTCGAACGGCGTGTGCAGGAAATACAGCCGCGGCTCGAAGGTTTGCAGCCATTGCTTGCGCGAGCCCGCCGGGCGTTCGAAGATGAGCCCGGTGTCCAGCCCCAGGGTCGGCAGGCTGCGGTTTATCGAATTATCCGCAACGTTATCTTGCAGCCGATAGTCGGTAACACTGAGCTGTAGCGCGGGTTCGAAGAAATACCAGCTGTTGGCGGAGCGCCATTCGAGTGCAGCCTGGACATGGCTGCGAGTGCCGGTGACGCTGTCGTCGCGGTCAAACTCGACCAGCTCCAGCTGTAGCGGTGTTTCCAGGTTTCCGCGCCAGGGCTCCGGGTTGACGTCCAGAAG
>CALJQI010000376.1 GCA_937980285.1 uncultured Gammaproteobacteria bacterium
AATCGCCCAGTAGGTTTCGAAGTAGTCGCCGGTTTCCACCCACGGACGCACAATGAAGTTGACCGACGAATCGCCCAGCTCGTGCACGCGCACGATAGGCTCGGGATCATCGAGCACGGCTTCCTGGGAGTCGAGTATCTCCTGCAGGATTCTTTCGGTCTTGGGGATGTCGTCGGTATAGGAAATGCCGAACACCATGTCGATACGGCGCATCGTCTGCGCGGTGACGTTCTTGATCACGTCGCCCCAGATCTTGCTGTTTGGCACCACGATGGTCTGGTTGTCGAAGGTCAGGATCGTCGTATTGACCAGGCTCATGTGATTGACCATGCCCGAAACGCCGCCGACCTCGACGAAGTCGTCGACATCGAACGGCCGGTATATCAGGATCAGCATGCCGGCGGCGAAGTTCGACAGCGTATCCTGCAGCGCGACACCGATGATGAAACCGGCCACACCGAGACCGGCCAGCAGTGGTCCCAGGCTGATGCCGACCTGGGCCAGCGCGATCAGCACGCCGAGAAACAGGATCATGTTGCGCACCAGCAGGCGCACCATGCGGCGCAGCAGCAGTGAAAGCTCGACTTCCGCGCTATCGATCGCCTTTTCGACAAGCATCTGCGCCAGGTTGGCGAGCTTGTAGAATATGAACACGATCAACGCGAACAGCAGGATATTGAAAAACAGGCCCGGGCCGCTCTCGATGACGACGTCCCACAGCGTCTGCCCCCAGCCAACCAGCAGGTTGGTAAACACGCTAACCTCGAAAACATCGGAAGTGACCTGCCCGGTGGCCAGCAGCAGCAATTCCTGGTATTCCGCGGTATCCATTTCCAGGCCATCCATCATGCCCAGGACCGCCTGCAGGCCATCGGCGAGCCGGGCAACGGTATCGCTCGCGACCAGCACCTTGGCCTTGATCTCGGTATCGTCGGGCACCGCCGTGGCGCTGGCGCGCAGGGCTTCCAGGTTCGCCATGGTGATCTGCAGCAGGGCCGAGCCGTCATTAGCGCGTTCGGCGAGGTCCGCCCTGAGCCGTTGCTCCTTCTGACCGACATCGACCCCCAGCTGCCTGGAGAGCGCGAGCCCTTCGATATAAATCTCGTAGGTGTAATTGAGCCTTTCGAGTAGCTGGAACGCGCGGCTGTAGGCGGCGGCCTGGTCGGCCGCGGATTCTTTCGATTCGGGCAACTCGATTCGCCTGCGCAAGTCCGCGGCGATGGTCCCGGTCATGCCGTCCTGCGCGACGAGAATCTTGACCGCGCGTTCGCGCCAGGCTTCGATACCCGCTTCCTCCTCGTCGGCCGCGGCGACTGACCTGACAAATTTCAGGCCCCGCTCCAGCACGGCAAAGCGCGCCGCCATCAGGCGCAGCTCGGCCACTTTCTGGCCAAGGCCCGATTCTTCTGCAAAACGCTGTTCGAGATCTTCGATCTGCTGGCTCAAGGTCCCGATTTCCTTCATTGCAAGATCGAAATCCCGGGCCTCTTCGTGCTCGGAAGCCTCGACCACGAAGCCGTCGAGCGGCAGTATCGTGGCACCGAGCGCGAGTAACGCCGCCAGGGCGATCGAGCGAGATAAGCTGGCAAACATACGGATATTCCCTGTTAGTGAATGGGTTAAACTTCGCGGCCGAACCGGCGCCGGCGTGCGTCGGTTGCCGTCACACCGCGGCGCAATGGTAATTTACCCATTTCGCCAGTACATGCAAGATTTCAGTATCGATCTCACCTTCTTGCGCAACCTTTACGGCTGACAAGCCGGTCGATCTAATTTAAGGTACGGCGTCTCTTTGCCACCAAAAACAGGAAACGCCCGTGATCTGGGAGCAACTCGTAAACTGGCGCAACGCAGGCGCCGACCTGTCCACCACCGATCGTCGCGAAATCCTCGAAGACCTGTTCGTTTTCGGCAAAGACAACCAGCTGCCGTTTTACAAGCGCATGTCCTTCCTGCTGATCGTTTCCACGATCATCGCCTGCTGCGGCCTGATGGCGGATTCTGCGGCCGTGGTCATCGGCGCGATGCTGGTGGCGCCGATGATGCGTCCGGTAATGATATCGGCCGCGGCGATTACGCTAGGCTGGACCCATTACCTCTACCAGGCGCTATTGTTAACGCTGGCGATGGCTGTTGGCGCGGTTGGCATCGCCTCCCTGTTCGCCTTCGTGTCTCCCGAGCTGGTAGAGATACCCGGGCAGGTGCTGGCGCGCACCGAGCCCACATTCTTCGACCTCGTCATCGCGCTCGCCGCCGGCAGCGGCGGCGCCTATACCCTGACGCACAAGGAAAGCAACGCGCTGCCGGGGGTGGCTATGGCGGTGGCATTGCTGCCGCCGCTGGCGTCTACCGGCATCCTGCTGGTGTTCCTGCAAAACGATCTCGCGCTCAGGGCCTTCGTGCTGTTTTTCACCAACTTCGCCGCCATGGTGCTGGCGGCGACGCTGACTTTTCTCTACCTCGGCATTTCGCCGCGCAAGGCCCTTGAACGTTCGGCGCAATCGATCCGCAACTTCCTGCTGGCGTTTTCCCTGCTGGTGGTCGGCGTTTCGGTGCCGCTGTATTTTTATAGCACCGAGGTCTGGTACGACGCCTCCTACCAGGCCAACCAGTCGAAAGAGTTGCAAGCCTGGCTGCGAAAGAACGAGTTGCTGATCGACGATGTGCAAATCGACGAAGAGCGGCGCATCGTTTTGCTGAAACTACTGGGCCCGAATCCGCCGCTGTCCGTCGAAACCCTGCATGACGAACTCGAAAAAGCGCATTACGCCAAAACCGGGACGCAAGCAAAGCCTTTCAGCATCGAGGTGCTGTGGACCCAGACCGCGCGTTTCAGCTGGCCGCCCGAGATGTCGCAGCAATCGGACGAGAGAACCCTGAGAAAAGACTACTCGGTCGGCCTGCTCGCCTTTACCTGGCGCTGGATCGGCACGCAATACGCCGACGGCGACTGGCTGCGCCCCGGAAAAGATAATCGGCAGTCCTATTCCATCAAGGCGCGCAACAAATCATCCTTCGACCTCAAAACCCACTGCAGGTCGGGTACGGGTTCCTACGAACTGCAGCAGGAAGAGATATCGGCGTCTATCGACCTCGAGATCGACGAGTCCTGCGAGACCGCAAAGGTCGATAAGCGCTTCATCACCGATCTGAATCACGTGATAAACGTCAACATCGCGCAGGACCACATGACCCTGCGCCTGGCCAGCGACGCCGGCGTGATGCATTTCGAAACGGCCTCGCCGCAATGAAACAATAACCGCGCATATACCGTCCCGCGCAGCCTTGCGTCATCCCCGCGCGATGTAAAGAACACAAAGAGGACAGTTCACCCGGCCGATCACCAGGCGTAGACGATGCCCAGGGCCAGGGATTCGGTATCGAGCCCCGTCGATTCACGCGTGCGTGAACTGACGTAACTGAGCTTGATTCCGGATTGCCGTGATAGCGGATAGCTGTAACCGAGCGCCCAGCCATAGTTCTGCCTGCGGTTGTCCTTGTCGTCGTCGTCGACCGTGTTTTCCCCGCCGTAGTCATAACCCAGGCTCAGGCTCGCCCATTCGCCGGGCCCCAGGCTGCGAATGAAATGGAGCTGGGTGAAAAACAACGGTTCCTGCTCGAGCGTCTTGCCATTGAAAAAGTCGTCGTTATCGGTATAGAAGGCGACTTCGGCCGTTAGCTCGGATGTCCACTTTCCGCGGCTGACAACCAGTCCGAGCTGCGGACGGAAAGCGAATCGATTCTGACCCAGATTGATGAGCTTGTCGTCTTCGTAATCCCCAGTCGGCAAGCGCACCGCCAGCCCGGCGCCAACGATGGTTTCGTCCTTCGTGCGAGCCCGGTAGTCGGCGAAATCCTTGCCCGCAAGCGGCGGTGCGCCGTAGAGGTTGGCGGCGAAGCGGACGAAGGTATCCGACCAGCCGCTTCTGCTGGCCACTTCCGGCGTTCCGTCCAGAAGCCCCTTCCACCTGCCATCCTGGTAGGCCTGGGTAACGTCGATACGGGCCGACCTGCCGCCGAGTTCGAAGCTGTGCACGTACTTGGCGGCCACCGTATCCAGCCGCATTTCCACGTCTTCGAGCAACAGCGCCGGATCGACGAAAATATCGGCCTCGGTATGAACCAGCGCGCCACCGGCGAAGCTGCTGCCGAGCGGAATATGGCTCCACCTGCGCGGCTCCAGGTCGAGCGCCAGGCAGGGCAGGGAAAGCCCTATTGACGTTAACAGAAGAAACAGGCGGCTTTTGTATTTACAAGGTTTCACGGGCAGTCGAGTGCTTTCGGGCTGGAACAGGAGATGGTCGAAATACTATAGTGACGACAGGTTAAAGGCTTGGCGGGCAAATGAAAACAGGAATCCTGGCGTTGCCGGAAATCAACGCCAATCGTCGCGCCTGAAGACGAGGCGCGTATCCGCCGAAGCGAGCTCGAGACCGTCACGCCCGCGCAGGACGAGCCGCCAGCCAGCCTTGCCGGGGAAAACGCCGGGTGAGGTTGCGCCACCTGCACAGGCCGTAAGATCGAGAGCGAGACTATCGAAACGGATGCGATCGGCCTCGAGTTCGGCAAAGCCGCTGAAACGCCGGCAGCCCTCGGTAATCTCGACGAACAGGCGCTCGCCGAAATCGATCACTACGCGGTCGCTTTGGTCGCCGATAACCAGGCCGTCGCGCTCGTTCAGCACCCAGCGCCGGTGATTCAGATCGCCGGGCGTCACCGCGCCGCTCGATGCGCAGTCGCCCTCGACTCGGGTGATGTCGATCAGGCCGTCGTAATCGGCGGCGAACCCGGTGCGCCTGGTGTCGCGGTCGATGATGCCTTCGATCA
>CALJQI010000377.1 GCA_937980285.1 uncultured Gammaproteobacteria bacterium
AATCCCTGGTGATACTTGACGTCGTAGTTATAGCGTTCGTTGAGATCGACATTGCCTTCGAACTCGTCGAACAGATCGCTCGGCATCTTGCCGAAAATATTGGTCAGTACGTTCAGGCGCCCGCGGTGCGCCATGCCGATAACGACTTCGTGAGTATTGGTCACCCCCGCCTGCTGCACCACGCGGTCCATGATCGGGATCAGCGACTCGCCGCCCTCGAGCGAAAAGCGTTTTTGCCCGATGTAGCGCGTATGCAGGTATTTCTCGAGGTTTTCCGCCGCGATGATCCGGTCCATGATTCGATTGCGCCGCCCTTCCCTGAAGTTCGGTGTCGCCAGCGAGGTTTCGATTTGCACCTGGATCCAGCGTTTCTGCGCGCGATCCTCGATATGCATGTACTCCGAGCCGATGGTGCCGCAGTAAGTCTTTTCGACGCGTTCGATAATTTCCCGCAGCGGCGCGTCCTCGACCCCGAACAGCGAGCCGGTATTGAACACCGTGTCGAGATCGGCTTCGCCCAGGTTGTTACCAGCCAGCGTCATTTCCTTGATTTCTGGCCGCGCACTCATGTTGAGCGGATCGAGCCGCGCCCTTTCGTGGCCCTTGACGCGGTAAGCGTTGATCAACTGCAGTACCCGCACCTGCTTGGCGTCGTGTTCGTGCAGTTCACCGCTGGAGATGCCGTCGCCGATGCGCTTGTGCTGCACCGCGTACTTCATTTGTTCGCGAATTTCGAGGTGATCCTGGTCCGGGGCCAGTTCGCCATTTTTCAGTTCGGCGAACCAGTTACGCCAGTTTTCGTCGACCTCGGACTCGTCTTTCAAATAGCGTGAATAGAGTTCCTCGATGAATGCAGCGTTACCCCCGGAGAGATAACTCTGTTGCTGCATTTTTTTCATGCTCATGGCTGCTTACCTGTAGGCTGGGGGCTTTAGTCGTCGTCTGTGTCGAATAATAGCCGAAGTTACGGCATAAATGGCGAATAATACTGCAACATATCGAGGTTAAAAAATACAAGCATTGACAATATCAATGAACCTCATAATTCTAATCCTGAGGAAGTTGTTTTTAATTTTTTACGCGCTGTTAGAATACGCGAATTCTGAACTGGGACAAGCCGCATGGCGCAATACATATACACCATGAACGGGGTCGGCAAAGTCGTGCCCCCGCAAACCGAAATCCTGAAAAACATTTCGCTCAACTTTTTCCCGGGCGCGAAGATCGGCGTGCTCGGCTACAACGGCGCCGGCAAATCGACATTGCTGCGCATCATGGCCGGTGTCGATACCGAACATACGGGCGAGGCGCGTCCCCAGCCCGGCATCAGTATCGGCTACCTGGCGCAGGAACCCGAACTCGACAACAGCCTCGACGTGCGCGCTAACGTCGAACTGGGCGTGGCCGAGACCAAGTCGCTGCTAAACCAGTTCAACGAGGTCAACATGAAGTTCGCCGAGCCCATGTCCGACGACGAAATGAACGACCTGCTGGCGCTGCAGGCCGAACTGCAGGAAAAGATCGAAGCCGCCGGCGCCTGGGACCTGGATCGCAAGCTCGATGTCGCCGCCGACGCGCTGCGCCTGCCGCCCTGGGAAGCCACGGTGGAAAACCTGTCCGGCGGTGAAAAGCGCCGCGTTGCGCTATGCCGGCTACTGCTGTCGAACCCGGACATGCTGATCCTGGACGAACCCACCAACCACCTCGACGCCGAATCGGTGGCCTGGCTGGAAAGATTCCTGCAGGACTTTCCCGGCACCGTGGTCGCGGTTACCCACGATCGATACTTTCTCGACAACGTCGCCGGCTGGATTCTCGAACTCGACCGCGGCCACGGCATCCCCTGGGAAGGAAATTATTCTTCCTGGCTGGAACAGAAGGAAAAGCGCCTCGAGCACGAGGAGCGCTCCGAAAAGGCGCGCGTGAAATCGATGAAAGCGGAACTCGAATGGGTGCACGCCAACCCCAAGGGGCGGCAATCGAAGAGCAAGGCGCGCCTCAAGCGCTTCGAGGAACTGTCCTCGCAGGAATACCAGAAGCGCTCCGAAACCCAGGAACTTTACATCCCGCCCGGCCCGCGGCTCGGTGACGTCGTCGTCGAAATCGACGGCGGCAAGAAGTCTTACGGCGACAAGCTGCTGTACCAGAACCTCGAGTTCAAGCTGCCGCGCGGCGGTATTGTCGGCATCATCGGCCCCAACGGCGCCGGCAAGACCACGCTGTTCCGCATCATGGTCGGCCAGGAAAGCCTCGACGAGGGCTCGATCAAGATCGGCGACACGGTGCAGATCGCCTACGTCGACCAGTCGCGCGACGACCTCGACGGCAGCAAGACCGTGTGGGAAGAATTATCCGACGGTCTGGACAACATCGTCGTCGGCAGCTACGAAGTGCCGTCGCGCGCCTACGTGTCGCGCTTCAATTTTCGCGGCGCCGCGCAGCAGAAATTCGTCAAGGACCTGTCAGGCGGCGAACGCAACCGCCTGCACCTGGCCAAGCTGCTGAAGAGCGGCGGCAACCTGCTGCTGCTGGACGAGCCGACCAACGATCTCGATGTCGAAACCCTGCGCGCGCTGGAAGAAGCGATACTCGACTTCCCCGGCTGCGTGGTCGTCATATCCCACGATCGCTGGTTCCTCGATCGTATCGCCACCCACATAATAGCCTTCGAAGGCAACAGCGAAGTCTACACCTACGAGGGCAATTACTCCGAATACGAGTCGCATCGCAAGCAGCGCCTCGGCCAGGATGCCGACCAGCCGCACCGCATCAAGTACAAGAAGCTCGAAGTCTGATGTCCGATCTCGATAAACTGTTCAAACGCCTCGACGTTTTGCTCGACCGGGTCGAAAAAGTCATTCCCGG
>CALJQI010000378.1 GCA_937980285.1 uncultured Gammaproteobacteria bacterium
CCCAGGCGGAAGCCGAAGCAGTCCTGTAACCTGGCGCTGAACGCATCATCGTCGTGCTCGCACAGCGACTCCGCCTGCGCCAGTCTGAGCGTCCACACGCAGGCGTAGGTTTTACCGCCCAGGGGCAGCATCGCCAGCGGGCCCTGGGTGGTGAAGCGCTCGTAAGCGGTGTCGATTCGGGGCTGGCTGAACTCGACATTGCTGATCACCACCGCCTGGCCATAGTCGATGTTTTCGTGGCCGATGCCGAGAGCCGCGCGCGTTTGCGAGCGGGCGCCATCGGCGACCAGGGCGATCGCCGCCTCGAGCTTCCTGGCGCGCCCATCGTTGCGATAGCCGAGCTCGACCTTCGCATCTTGTGCAATCGATTCGAACTCGGAGCTGTCCTGCAGCCGTATGTTATCGGAAGCATCGACCGCGTCCAGCAGCACCTGGCTCAGGTCGTTGCTTTCGACCACGTAACCGAGCGCCTCGAGATCGTAATCCGCCGCCCGCAGCCGGGTCACTCCCCAGCGCCCGCGCGACGAAACGTGGATCTGGCGGATAGCCGCCGCACGCGCCTCGATTTGCTGCCAGACGCCAAGCGCCCTGAAGATCTGCACGCTGCTGGCGGCGAGCGCAATCGAGCGGGCGTTGAGCCCGCCGGATTGCTGGCGGCCAAGGTCGGCCGCCTCGACGACGGTCACGCGGCGCTCGGGATGCTGCAGAATCAACGCCGCGCACAGCCCTATCAGGCCACCGCCAATTATCGCCACGTCACAGGTCTCGCGCGTCATCCCATTTCTAGCTCGCCATCAGGGCTTCGATTTCAACCGCCTTGCGCGGCAGCGCATCGGTCAGAATTTCACAACCCTGGCGCGTCACCAGAACATCGTCCTCGATGCGGATACCGATGTCCCACCACTTGCGATGCACGCCACGGCTTTTCGCCGGGATATAAATGCCGGGCTCGATGGTCATCACCATGCCGGGCTCCAGCAGGCGCCACTGGTCGCCGACCTTGTAGTCGCCGACGTCGTGCACGTCGAGACCGAGCCAGTGACCGGTGCGATGCATGTAAAACCGGCGGTAAGCCTGCTCCTTGATCAACTTCGGCACGGTTCCCTTCAGCAGCTTGAGCTCGACCAGGCCTTTGGTTATGACGCGCACCGCGGCGTTATGCGGATCGTTCCAGTGATTGCCGGGCCTGACCTTTTTCACCGCGGCGGTATGCGCGGCCAGCACCAGGTCGTAGACTTCGCGCTGGGCGCTGCTGTACTTGCCGTTGATCGGGAAGGTGCGGGTAATATCGGAAGCGTAGCCCTCGACTTCGCAACCGGCGTCGATCAACAGCAGCTCGCCGTCGCAAAGCTCGTCGTTATTATCGGTGTAATGCAGGATACAGCCGTTGGCGCCGCCGCCGACGATTGCCGAGTAGGCGTGTTCAGTGTTGTTCCTGCGATACTCGTGGTCGAACTCGGCCGCGATCTGGTACTCGAACTTCCCCGGTGCGCAGAGCTTCATCGCGCGCTTGTGGGCGACGACGTTGATCGCCGCCGCCTTGCGCATCAGTCGCAGCTCCTCGCGGCTCTTGTACAGGCGCATGTCATGCAGGATATAGTCCAGCGAGACGAACTCGGAGGGCACGTGCAGCCCGGCGCGCGATTGCGCCTTGATGTGATTGACCCAGCCGATCAGGCGCTTGTCGAACTCGGCGGAACCGCCCATGGTGTAATAAATACTGTCGGTGCCCTCCAGCAGCCCCGGCAGGATATCGTCGATATCGTCGATCGGAAACGAATCGTCGGCGCCGTAAACCTCGACCGCGCCTTCCTGGCCGGCCCGGCGACCGTTCCAGGTCTCCTGCTCCGGGTCTTTTTCGCGACAGAACAGGATGTACTCACCATGCTTGCGGCCGGGGATCAGCACCATTACCGCGTCGGGTTCGTTGAAACCGGTCAGGTAGAGAAAATCGCTGTCCTGCCGAAACGGGAAGTGGGCGTCACGGTTGCGGATGATTTCGCGCGCCGACGGCAGAATCGCGATCGTATTCTTGCCCATCATTTTCATCAACTGATTGCGGCGGCGTTTAAATTCGGTTGACTTCATAAGACTCCTGAAAATCGGCGACAGTTTGCCCGTTTCACCTGTGAAACAGGTAAATTTTCCCAATGGCATTTACTTAAGCGTGTCATTGCGAGCGCAGCGAAGCAATCTCGAAACAACTTACTGCCATTAGGGAGATTGCTTCGCTGCGCTCGCTATGACGCCAGATTAGGATTTAGCAAGTGCCATTGCAAACTGTCGCCTTTATGTTTTACGTTGAATGTACGGTTGGCGAAGGCTTCAACGGATTCAGCGTCTCGTGCAACAACAGCGCCGACATGCGCACGTGCTCGGTAATTTCGGCGAACTGCATTTCCGCCTCGTCGCTGCTTTCCTCGTCATGGGCGAGCTTACTAATTTCGAGCATATCTGACAAACACTCGCGGCCGTCCTGGTCGAGCCTGTCATCATTGGCGAAGCCGCTAACGCCAATACCGTACAGAAAGCCCTGGCACCAGCCCGATAATCCCAGCAATCGCTGGCCAAAATCGTCGCTCTCATCCGGTAATAGCAGCTCTAGCCCCAGGTCCTCGTTATTAAACTGTTCGCGGGTCAGTTCGAATAACTGCTCGAGCAGACCGAGCTGCTCGGCGGCAAGCACGTTTCCGGCGTCCGGTAATTCCTCCAGGGTATGACCCAGCCAGGTTGCGAACGCGGCGTTATCGAGCAATAGCGCGCACAGGGTGCCGTGGGATTCGGCCGCATCGACGCTCGCGCCCAGGTTTTGCAGGGCGGTTTGCACCTGATCGAAATCGAGCATTGTAGAAAACCCGCAGATTCGTATAATTTTCGCATTCTAGCACCCGAGCCCGTCGGCAAAAAACATCTCTGTGTTGACCTGCGCGGCTTAAGGCCTATGATTGCACTATGAATACAGATAAAAACGTATATACCGAAGACGACCTCAGGCAGCTCGAACAGCGCATCGACGAGCTCATCGAAACGGTCGGCTCGCTGAAAAACGAAAATACCAGCCTGCGGCAGCAAAAAGACAAGCTGGTTGGCGAACGCTCTCAACTGATCGAAAAAACCGAATTGGCGCGCAGCCGGGTTGAGGCGATGATTTCCCGCTTAAGATCACTCGAACTAGGCTCATGACAGACGCTCAACCGATCAATATCTCCATACTCGACAAGGATTACAAGGTCGCCTGCCCTCCCGGCGAGCAATCGGCGTTGCTCGAGTCGGCCAAATTTCTCGACAGCAAGATGCGCGAGGTGCGCGATAGCGGCAATATCATGGGCTCGGAACGCATCGCCGTCATCACCGCGCTCAACATGGCCAACGACCTGCTGCAAACCGGCAATGTCGACAAGGAACTCGGGCAGGAGCTGCCGCCGCGTCTGAAGGACCTGGAAAGCAAAATTTCACGCGTCCTCGAGCAGGCGAAACAGATGGAAATCTGAAAGCCATCAGGTTGATCCGCTGATAATCCGTGACGGATTACTAGCCATTAGAAATTTAAATTGTACTTTTCCCCAATTTCAGGCCATAGTCATTCGATACTGACTACGGTGATCGTTAGCATCCATCATAATCCTTGAGCCTATTTATCAATCTCGGGGACTTCCGTGTAACACTGGTGTGCATGCCTGACGAGTCAGGAAGCCTGATGGGTTACCAATAACCCCACCTGAACCTTTGGTTCAAGGTTGATAGATTTGCGACGACACCGTGGTCGGTATCCTTAAATCTGCGATATTTTTCGTTTTTTCCCTGTATTTGAGTCAAGCCGTTTGCTGCGCGCGGCGCTATCTCAGGAACAAATCGTAGGCTTCGTTTTCGGTTTCATCCCAGTAGGGAATCTTGAGGCTTTTGAGAAACGCGTTAAAGGCCTTGCGGTCGCTCCTGTCGACCTGGAATCCCATCAGAATGCGGCCGAAATTGGAGCCGTGATTTCGGTAGTGGAACAGGCTGATGTTCCAGCGATTGCCTACCTTCATCAAAAAATTTAATAAGGCGCCGGGTTTTTCCGGAAACTGGAAACGATACAGATGCTCATTGGTCACGCTGCTGCCGGGATGACCACCGATCATGTAGCGAGTATGCAGCTTGGCTACCTCGTTGCCGGTCATG
>CALJQI010000379.1 GCA_937980285.1 uncultured Gammaproteobacteria bacterium
CACCGAGGTGAAAACCTCGCCGACACGACCCTGCTTTTCGGCCGCCGGAATCTCTTCGTAACCGAAGTCTGTAGAACTGTCTTTTTGCATGGCGGCAACCATACCACGAGACACAAATTGCGTCATGCATTCTGCGGGCTATGCAGAGGCGGTATGCCAGATAATTCGAACCTCACACTCGTGCCCGCTTTCTCGAGGCGTTCGAGGTAATGTTGCCAGCGCTCGTCGTAGGCGACGCCATAAGGCGTCATCCCGGAAAGTGCGCAGCACTTATCCGGGATCTTGCGAGTCCGCGTTATTACTTAATGCAGCGATCCGTGTGGATGACCAGGAACGGATCAGGAGTCCGGCTTTCGTTTGTGGCCTGCCTGTTCGAGGCGTTCGAGGTAATGCTGCCAGCGGTCGTCGAAAGTCACACCTAATTCATACAAATAATCCCAGCTGTATATCCCACTGTCGTGGTTATCGTCGAAAACGAGCTTGATAGCGTAATGACCGATGGGCTCGATGGCGTCTATATTGACATCTTCCTTGCCGATCTGCAGCTCTTCCTGCCCGGGGCCGTGGCCCTGGACCTCGGCCGACGGCGAGTAGACCCGCAGGTACTCGGCGGGCAGTTTGAAATTCGAACCGTCGTCGAAGCTGAGCTCGAGCACGCGCGATACCTGGTGCAGGTTTATTTCGGTTGGTTTCATCTTTTAAAGAATATACTGTGATAGATCTTCGTCGAGCGAAAGCTCGCCGAGATGTTCGTTGACGTAGTCGGCGTCGATGGTAATGGTTTGTTCGACCATGTCCGAGGCATCGAAGCTGACTTTTTCCAGCAGGCGTTCCATCACCGTGTGCAAACGCCGCGCGCCAATGTTTTCCTGTTTTTCGTTGACCTGCCAGGCGACTTCGGCGATGCGCGCGAGACCGTCGTCGGTGAATGCGAGGCTAACGCCCTCGGTTTCCATCAGCGCGGTGTACTGCTCGGTCAAACTGGCATTGGGCTCGCGCAGGATGCGCACGAAATCGCCCACGGTCAGCGCCGACAGCTCGACGCGAATGGGCAGCCGACCCTGCAGTTCCGGGATCAGGTCGCTGGGCTTGGACAGGTGGAAAGCGCCCGAGGCGATGAACAGGATATGGTCGGTTTTGATCATGCCGGCCTTGGTCGAAACGGTGCAACCCTCGACCAGCGGCAGCAGGTCGCGCTGCACGCCCTCGCGCGAGACGTCGGCGCCGCTGGTTTCATGGCGCCTGGCGACCTTGTCGATCTCGTCGATAAAAACAATGCCGTTTTGTTCGGCGTTTTCGAGCGCGGCCAGCTTGAGCTCGTCCTCGTTGATCAGTTTCGCCGCTTCCTCGTCGGTCAGCATTCTGAGGGCATCGTCGACGCGCAGCTTGCGCGTTTTTGTTTTCTGATTGCCGAGGTTCTGAAACAGGCCCTGTAACTGGTTGGTCATGTCTTCCATGCCCGGCGGCGCCATGATTTCCACGCCGACGTTGGGCAGCTGTAAATCGATCTCGATTTCCTTCTCGTCGAGTTTGCCCTCGCGCAGCATCTTGCGAAATTTTTGCCGCGTGTTGTCGCCGGCGCTGGCCGCTTCCTCGGAAAAATCTGCGGGCCGCGGCAGCAGCGCGTCGAGCACTTTTTCCTCGGCGGCGTCCTCGGCGCGGTGACGTACGCGCGCCACTTCAGCCTCGCGCATCTGCTTGACCGAGACGTCGACCAGGTCGCGGATTATCGATTCCACATCGCGGCCGACGTAACCGACCTCGGTGAACTTGGTAGCCTCGACCTTGATGAAGGGCGCGTTGGCGAGCCGCGCCAGGCGGCGCGCGATTTCGGTCTTGCCGACGCCGGTAGGCCCCATCATGAGGATATTCTTGGGCGTGATCTCGTTGCGCAACTCTTCCTCGACCTGCTGTCGGCGCCATCGGTTGCGCAGCGCGATCGCGACCGCCCGCTTGGCGTTATCCTGGCCGATGATGTGATTGTCGAGTTCCTGCGAAATTTCGCGCGGGGTCATAGGTGACTGGGTTATGTGCAAGCTGTCCATGGCGTTCAGGCGTAATCGAGTTGTTCGAAGTTATGATTGAGATTGGTATAGACACAGATGTCACCGGCTATCTGCAAGCCTTTCTCGACGATTTCACGCGCGCTCATTTCGGTGGTGTCGAGCATCGCGCGCGCTGCCGCCTGGGCGAATGCGCCGCCGGAACCGATCGCCATCAGGCTGTCTTCCGGTTCGATCACGTCGCCGTTGCCGGATATGATCAGCGAGGCTTCCTCGTTGGCGACGCAGAGCAGGGCCTCGAGACGACGTAGTGCGCGGTCAGAGCGCCACTCCTTGGCCAGTTCCACCGCGGCGCGAATCATCTGGCCGTTGTGCTTTTCGAGCTTGGCCTCGAACAGTTCGAACAACAGGAAGGCATCTGCGGTGCCGCCGGCAAAACCGGCGATGACCTTGTCCTTGTAGAGGCGCCGTACCTTGCGCGCATTGCCTTTCATGATGGTGTTGCCCAGGCTGACCTGGCCGTCACCGCCGATGACGACGCTATTGTTACGCCGCACCGAGAGAATGGTAGTGCCTTCGAACTGTTCCAAAATCCTGTCCTGGAAATATGACTGCAGACATTGTCATATATGGGCAGCACAAAATAAATACAAGATTAAATAACCCGGGGACAGTTTACTTAAGCCTGTCATTGCAAGCGAAGCGAAGCAATCTCCCGCTATTTGAAAGATTGCGTCGTCGCTGCGCTACTTTATGCCCTGCGAGTATCGCAATGACGGCAATTTCAGCTTAAGTAATTGTCATCCTGAGCTGTCCCCGAGTTTTTCAGGGTTTGCGTTTGGCGCGCGGGTGCGCGGCGTCGTATACCCGGGCCAGGTGCTGGAAGTCGAGATGAGTGTAAACCTGGGTGGTTGCGATGTTTACGTGACCGAGTAATTCCTGCACCGCGCGTAAGTCAGAACTCGACTCGAGCATGTGCGTGGCGAACGAATGGCGCAGCATATGCGGCGACAGGTGCTGGTCGAGCGCCTGCCGCTGGATCAACGCCCTCAGCCTCTGCTGCACGTTGCGCGGCGAAATGCGTGTTCCCCGCTTGCTCAGGAACAGGGCGTTCTGGTTCATGTCACGACTATATTCCGGGCGATGCTCGAGCCATCGCTTTACCGCGGTTACCGCCTTACCGCCAATCGGCAAATGCCGGGTCTTGTTGCCCTTGCCGGTGACGATCAGGTGTTTTTGCGCCAGGTCGATATCGTCGAGGTCGATGTTGACCAGTTCGGCAAGGCGCAGGCCCGACGAATAGATCAATTCGAAAATGGCGACGTCGCGCACCTGCAGGCCATCGCTGCCCTGCGGCAGCCGCAGCAGCCGGTCGATGGTCTCCGCGTCGCAGGTCTTCGGCAGCGGTTTACCGGTTTTCGGCGCGCGCACCTCGAGGGCCGGGTTTTGCGAAACCTGCTCGTTACGAATCAGGAACTGGTAAAAGCTGCGGATAGAGGATAGTTCGCGCTGGATGGTGCGGCTCTTGCGGCCCTGGCGATGGCGCTTAGCGGCGAAGTCGCTGACCAGGCTGTAGTTGGCCTGCGTCCAGGAATCGATATCCCGGGCGGACAAAAAGCTGCGGAACAGTTCCAGGTCGCGGCGGTAGTTTTTGCAGGTGTGCGGGGAGTAATACTTTTCGCTGCGCAGCATCTGGATGAACTGGTCCAGATATTCGGTCACAGGGTTAGCCCGCATATTTAATGAAGGCGGCACAAACTGTAACCGATCGTTATTCTGCAAATTTTGTTCAATCCACCGACATTCATCAAATTTTTCTAAAGTTTGTGCCGCCTTCGTTAAATATGCGGGCTAGTCTACCTGCAGCAGGTTTTTCAAACGATTGCTGACCAGTTCGCCCAGCTGTTGCAAAAAAATCGTTCCCATCGACAGGCCGAAGCGATCGGCGCTGACGCTGCCCAGGCACAGCAGGCCGAGGTTGCGGGTATGGTAAAGCGGGATCAGCGCGCTGGAACCGATGCGCATGTCGGCGCCGAACAGTTCGCGGTTGATCTTTTCATCCTGGCGCCCGCATACCGGCTTGCGCGCTTCGATCCAGGGCATGACGCTGTTGACGATTCCGCT
>CALJQI010000380.1 GCA_937980285.1 uncultured Gammaproteobacteria bacterium
CCCACGGGCCTCAAAAATCCGAGGCCGTCATGAGCAAATACTCGATTTTTTCACTGGTTCGCAACGCCATCAGTTACCACGAAAACTGGGCCGCGGCGTGGCGCAGCCCGGAACCGAAGCCGGAGTACGACGCGCTTATCATCGGCGGCGGCGGACACGGTCTTGCAACCGCCTACTACCTCGCCAAAGAGCACGGTATGACCAATATCGCGGTGCTCGAAAAGGGCTGGATCGGCGGCGGCAATACCGGGCGCAACACCACCATCGTGCGCTCCAACTACCTGTGGGACGAATCCGCGCATCTGTATGAAAAATCGATGAAATTGTGGGAAGGTCTGAGCCAGGATCTGAACTACAATGTCATGTTCAGCCAGCGCGGGGTTTACAACCTCGGGCATAACCTGCAGGACATGCGCGATATACACCGCCGTGTTAACGCCAATCGCCTGAACGGTATCGACGGTCATGTCGTTACCCCCGAGGAAATCAAGCGTGCGATCCCGGAGATCAACATCGATCAGGGCTGCCGTTATCCGATCCTCGGCGCTTCGTTCCAGCCACGCGGCGGTGTCGCGCGCCATGATGCGGTCGCCTGGGGCTTTGCCCGCGGCGCCGACAAATGCGGCGTCGATATCATCCAGAATTGCGAAGTCACCGCGATCCGTCAGCAAAACGGCGCCGTCACCGGAGTCGAGACCACACGCGGCAACATCAAGGCGAAGAAAATCGGCGTAGTCGTCGCCGGGCATTGTTCGGTGCTCGCCGAGATGGCGGGTTTCCGCATGCCGATCGAAAGCCATCCGCTGCAGGCGCTGGTGTCGGAGCCGATCAAGCCGATTATCAACACCGTCATCATGTCGAACGCGGTGCACGGCTATATCAGCCAGTCGGACAAGGGTGACCTGGTCATCGGCGCCGGCATCGATTCCTATAACGGCTACGGCCAGCGCGGCAGCTTCGCCGGTATCGAGCATACCGTCAACGCGATCGTCGAAATGTTTCCCATCTTCAAGCGCGTGCGCATGAACCGACAGTGGGGCGGCATCGTCGATACCGCGCCCGACGCCTGCCCGATCATCGGCAATACCCCGGTCGAGGGGCTTTACTTCAACTGCGGCTGGGGCACCGGCGGATTCAAGGCGACCCCGGGGTCGGGCTGGGTATTCGCGCACAATGTCGCCACCGGCCAACCGCACGAACTTAACCGGCCGTTCTCGCTCGACCGCTTCGTTACCGGGTTCCTGATCGACGAGCACGGCGCCGCCGGCGTGGCGCACTAGGGAGGATTGGCAAATGTTACTGATTGAATGTCCGTGGTGCGGTTTGCGCGACGAAACCGAATTCTCCTACGCGGGCGAAGCGCATATCGCGCGTCCGCTCGAAACCGACAAGCTCAGCGACGAGGCCTGGGCCGATTACCTGTTCATGCGCAGCAACCCGAAGGGCGCGCACCGGGAGCAATGGCTGCACGCGGCCGGCTGCCGGCGTTACTTCAACGCTGAGCGCGATACCGTCAGCTACAGGATTTCCGCTACCTACAAGATAGGCGAACAGCCGCCGAGCGAGGGCAAGCAATGAGCCAGGCTTTCAGAACCGGGCACGGCGGTCATGTCGATCGCAAGCGCGAAATCGAGTTCACTTTCAACGGCAAATCCTATACCGGCCTGGCCGGCGATACGCTGTGTTCGGCGCTGCTCGCCAATGGCGTACACCTGGTCGGCCGCAGCTGGAAGTACCATCGCCCGCGCGGGGTGGTCAGTGCCGGCGCCGAGGAACCGAACGCGATTTTTCAGCTGGAAAAAGGCAATCGCACGATTCCGAACGCACGCGGCACGCAGGTAGAGTTATACGACGGGCTCGACGCCAGCAGCGTCAATTGCTGGCCCAGCCTGGAGTTCGATTTACTGTCGATCAACAGCAAGTTTAGCCGCCTGATGCCGGCCGGTTTTTATTACAAGACTTTCATGTGGCCGAAGGCGATGTGGCTGAAGTACGAGCACTTCATTCGCAAGGCTTCGGGACTCGGTGAATCGCCGCGTGAAAACGACCCCGATCGATATGAGCACAGGCACGCGCATTGCGATGTGCTGGTTGTCGGTGGCGGGGTTGCGGGTCTCGCCGCCGCGCTGGCCGCCGGACGCGCCGGCGCGCGCGTGATTATCGCCGACGAGCAATCCGGCTTCGGCGGCCTGAGCATAGCCAGCAGGGCGCAGATAGACGGCGCCGAGGCCGACCAGTGGATAGCGGCCGCTGTCGCCGAATTGCAGGATATGCCCGAAGTCACGCTGCTGCCGCGCAGCACCGTGTTCGGTTACCACGACTATAACTTCCTGACCATCAACCAGCGCCTGAGCGACCATTTGCCGCTGGCCGAACGCCCCGCCAGCCGCGAAAGGCTGTGGCAGGTCAGGGCTCACCAGGTCGTGCTCGCCACCGGCGCCGCGGAGCGGCCGCTAGTGTTTGCCAATAACGACCGCCCCGGCATCATGCTGGCGTCAGCGGCATCTACCTACGCCAACCGTTACGCGGTCAAACCCGGCAA
>CALJQI010000381.1 GCA_937980285.1 uncultured Gammaproteobacteria bacterium
ATCAGGCCGTCGACACCGTCTTTCTTGATTGCACGCGCGAAACTCGAGCGGTAATTGGTCACCAGGCTGACCTCGTCGACGCTGATATCGAACACCTTCCAGCCGTCGTCACCCAGTCGCAGGCTGTAGTTGATTGGAATCGGAAAACCGCCGGCCTGCTCGATCTCGGTCCTGACCACCACCTTGCCGTCGGCCTCGTCGCCTTCCATCGGCAGGTAGATCAATTCCTGGTCGGTATACTCGAGCAGGGCCGAACTGTAGGTTCGCACCAGAAGATGGCGGAACTCCTCGACGATGGTCGGTTTCTGTTCGCTGCTGACCTTGTCCTTGTATCGTCCCAGCGCCAGGTCGGTCATCGCGGTGAAATCGAAATGGGGCAGCACCAATTCGTCGACCAGCTTGTAAATTTTTTGCGGATTTTCCTGGAAGCTGGCCACATTATCCTTAATCTCGGTCAGGACCCTGTCCGAGGTATCCTTGATCAACTTTTCCGGACCGGTTACCGCCTGAGCCGGAAATACCACAAGCAGCATAACCAGAGTTAATATTTTTCTCACTGAAACACCCCACTGACACTTTTCATCTTGGACACTAGATTGTTGAAATCATTCACCGCGCGCAGGTACTCGGCGTAGGCGAGCACATAGACCTGTAGCGCGTTGATGATGTCGTCGGCCTCTTCCAGGCCGGCCTCGAAATCTGAATAGGCGGCTATCATCCAGCGCCGCGCCGCCCTGGAGCTCTTGCGCATGGAGCCAATCGCCTCGTATTTAGCCTGCATCGTGTAATACTGCTCGCGCACCTGGAAAGGAATTCCCTCGCGCGCAAACGACGCCTTGTGCACCAGCGCGTCGAGCTCGGCCTGCGCCTGCGCCACGCGGCCCTCATGCGCACCCGGCCCGAACTGCCAGCGCATGCCAATCAGCGGCGATGCGGCCACATGGTTGAACGGATCGTAGACATGCGGGTTATCGAGCCGGTCCCGGTCCGGCGCATAGGCCAGCGATCCGGCCACCCCGGCGAATACGATCGGTTTCTCGTCCGCGCGCGTGGCCTCGACCAGGGCGCGCCGCGCCGCCAGCCCGGCTTCCACCTGCTTGAACTCGGAGCGGTTTTCGAGCGCCAGCTGAATCCATTCGTCGAGACTTTCACCGGGCAATTCCACCGGCTTGATTCGACGATCGGCCAGTTCGATGACAGAGTCTTCATGGCCGGTTAGAAACTTGAGCCCGGCCATCGCTATTTTTTCGAGGCTGCTGGCCTCGGCCAGGAAATTATCGATCAGGCCCAGCCCCGACTGCAGCGCGTACTTGTCGGATTGACTGACGTTGCCGCTATCTTCCTGCAGCCAGTCCTCGACCAGCTCGAGGGCGCCGGTGAGACGGCGGCGGGTATCTTCGAGCAACAGGCGGCTATCGCGCGCGGTCAGGTAGCCGTAGTAGGCCTTGACCACCTGCAGCGCGACCACGTCCCGCTGCAGCGCTACATCCTGCTGTTTGATGGCAATGTTTTTCTGCGCCGCCTCCTGGTAGTTATCGAGGCGGCCGAAAGTCGCCAGCGGTTTGACAATGGCAAAGGTCAGGCCCGCCCACAACGACAGGCCATCGTCGGCATCGTATAGATCGTCGCGCGGTTCGCAATTACCCGAACAGCTATCGGCGCCATCCTCGTAAAATCCCCCGTCGACGCCGGTGGAGACGGCGAGAAAGCTGTCGACCATGTAGCGAAAACCCTCGGATCCCTCGGCCTCCTGTAGCATGCCCTCGGCCTGGCGTACGAAGGCCTTCTTTTCCTCGATACGGGGATCATGCGCCAGCGCCATCGCGATCGCCTGCTCGAGGCTGAGACTGTCCGCTGCCTGCAGGGCGAAACTGGATACTAATAAAGCCCAAAGCCCGATAAACCTTGATGCATCTATGTTCATAACCGTGATTTTTCCATTACATTGCTGAACCGAGGCTGACTGTGGCCGCCAACTGGCGCCAAATCCAGGTCGAGTCTAGCGTTTAAAAGGCGCCAAGTGAACGCCGTAAAGTAGAATTAATCCGCATATCCGCTCGATTTTCGCCCGCAACCGGCGATTGTCGCAACGTTCACTGTTTTTCGACTGCCGCAAACGTCGCCGAAACAAGCGTGTTTGAATCATTCCACAATTTTACTGGCAAATTAGTCGCATAATCGTTAGTGTTCGCAGGCTCATAACCCCGATACCAGTATTATATATGTCCAGACCTCTCACCGATCGACATAGCTTCAGCTATGAGGAACTCATCGACTGTGGCAAAGGCAATTTATTCGGCCCCGGTAACGCGCTTTTGCCGCTGCCACCGATGTTGATGTTCGACCGTATCATTAACATAAGCGAAGACGGCGGCAAATTCGACAAGGGGAAAATCGTTGCCGAACTCGACGTCGATCCCGATCTGTGGTTTTTCAAATGCCATTTCGAAACCGACCCGGTCATGCCGGGCTGTCTCGGCCTGGATGCGATGTGGCAGTTGATTGGATTCTTCCTCGGCTGGAAAGGCGGCCCGGGCCACGGGCGCGCGCTCGGCGCCGGAGAAGTCAAGTATTTCGGGCAGGTGTTGCCGGGCGCAAAACTGGTAACCTACCGCATCGATATGAAGCGCGTCATCATGCGCAAGCTTGTGATGGGCATCGGCGACGCATCGATGGAGGTCGACGGCCGCGAGATATATAGCGCCAGGGACCTGCGCGTCGGGCTGTTTACCTCAACCGACGACTTCTAGCTCGCCGGTCCTGCCTGAACGCCGATGTTACTCTACATTGCTGCCGTTATCGTAGGGCTCGCGCTGCTGATCTGGAGCGCGGACAAATTCGTCGAGGGCGCTGCGGCGCTGGCGCATTTGCTTGGCGTGTCAATCATGATCATCGGTATCACGATTGTCGGCTTCGGCACCTCGGCGCCTGAAATAGTAGTTTCCATCCTGGCCGTGCAGCAGGGCACCCCTGATCTCGCAATCGGCAACGCGCTCGGATCGAACATCGCCAACATCGGCCTGATACTGGGCATCACCGCCATCCTGGTGCCGGTGCCGGTGGTAACCCGACTGTTTAAAACCGAGTATCCACTGCTGTTGCTGGCGACGGCGGTGATGACCTGGGCGTTGTTCGATTTGAATCTCGGCCTGGTCGACGGTTGCGCCCTGCTCGGGCTGCTGCTGCTCTGCATGTACCACCTGGTCGGCGAGCATCGCCGCCATCCAGCGGCTTACGCCCAGGAAGAACACGAAAACGAGGAATTGGTGCCGGACCTGACAATGGCGGCCGCCATCGGCTGGACGATTTTCGGCCTGGTGCTGCTAGTCGCGAGCTCCAAGCTGCTGGTCTGGGGCGCTTCCAGTATCGCGCTCGTGCTCGGTATCAGCGAATTGATCATCGGGCTTACCCTCGTCGCGCTGGGAACCAGCCTGCCCGAACTCGCGGCCTCGATCGCCAGCCTGAAAAAAGGCAAGCCCGACCTCGCGGTGGGCAACGTGATAGGATCCAACCTGTTCAATTCGCTTGCGGTGGTCGGTCTGCCGGCAATTTTCATCGACTTCGACATCGATCCCTCGGCGCGCAGCCGTGATTTACCGGTGGTCATCCTGTTGACGCTTGCGTTGGTACTGATGAGCCGGTTTCCGGGCCTGGTGCCGCGTTTTCTGACCCGCATCAAGGGCATATTCCTGTTTTCGGCTTTTGTTATTTACCAGCTATATTTGTATTATGAGGTCGCCGTGGGATAGCCCGCATGTATCGAGCCCGTTATGACAAAACACGCATATATCGAGCTAGGCCTCGCCGTGCTGAAAACCGAGGCGGAAGCCATTTCCGCCCTCTGCGCCAGGCTCGATCAGAGTTTTCACGATGCCTGTGACCTGATCCTCGAATGCGAGGGCCGTATCGTCGTAACCGGCATGGGCAAGTCCGGCCATATCGGCAACAAGATCGCGGCCACGCTGGCAAGCACGGGCACGCCCTCTTTTTTCATGCATTCCGGCGAAGCCAGCCATGGCGACCTGGGCATGATTACCGATCATGACCTGGTCATCGCGCTGTCCAACTCGGGCGAAACCAGCGAGATAACGCTGTTGTTACCGCTGCTGAAGCGCATCGGGATTCCACTCATCGCGCTGACCGGCAATCCCGCCTCCAGCCTCGCGCGCAGCGCCGACATCCATCTCGACGTCAGCGTCAGCAAGGAAGCCTGCCCGCTCGGCCTGGCGCCAACCTCGAGCACCACCGCCACCCTGGCCATGGGTGACGCGCTCGCGGTCGCTGTGCTGGAAGCACGCGGCTTCACCGAACAGGATTTTGCGCTCTCCCATCCGGGCGGCAATCTCGGCCGCCGACTGCTGTTGCGGGTCAGCGACATCATGCATACCGGCGCTGAGATTCCAATGGTCGAACGCGGCAGCACGCTGAAGGACACCCTGCTGGAAATGACCGCCAAGGGCCTGGGCGTGGCCGCTGTCGTCGACACCGACAGTAACAGGCTGATCGGCATTTATACCGACGGCGACCTGCGCCGCACTTTCGAGAAAATGCCCGACATGGAAACCGCGCTGGTGGAAGAGTTCATGACCGCGGACTGTATTACCATCGAGGCCGAACGTATCGCCAGCGAAGCGCTCAAGATCATGCACGAAAAGAAAATCAACGCGCTCATGGTGGTCGACCGCGACGGCGGCGTTCAGGGTGCGTTAAACATGCATGACTTATTAAGATCGGGTGTTGTATAGGAAAACCGATGACCACCGTAGCGACTGACAAGGCCAGGCTGGTTCGATTACTGATCGTCGATATCGACGGCGTGCTGACCGATGGCGGCCTGCAATTCGATAACCAGGGCGAAGAGTACAAGACCTTCAACTCGCTCGACGGCCACGGCATTCGAATGCTGCTCGAATGCGGTATCGAAGTCGCCGTGATTACCGGGCGCCAGTCGAAAATCGTCGTTCACCGAATGGGCGATCTCGGGGTCAGGCATATATACCAGGGAAACCGCGACAAGCGGCCCGCCTTCGAGCAATTGCTCGAGGATACGGGGCTTGCGGCCGATCAAATCGCCTATATCGGCGATGACCTGCCCGATTTACCGATCATGCAGCGTGTCGGTTTTGCGGTTGCGGTGCAAAACGCACATGCATTCGTCAAGCAGCACTGCGACCTGGTCACCAGCGCCGGCGGCGGACACGGCGCGGTACGCGAGCTGACCGACTTCATCCTGCAATCGCAGGGTATGCTCGACGCGCTGCAACAAAGTTATCTTGAATGAAGTCGCGCGCGCTGATTTTCGTCACCGTACTGGGCGTCGTCGCGATCGCGGCCGGCTGGATTTACGAATCTCGGATGCGCCCCGGCGCCGACACCGCGGAACTGGTTATCCCGGACAATATCGACTATTTCATGACCAATCTGAACTATCGTTCGATCGATGCGAACGGCAGGCTCGATTACGAGTTCAGCAGCCGCCGACTGGAGCATCATCCGCGCGATGACATCAGTAAAATCGATCGGCCTGCCCTCAACATCTACCGCGAAACCGACAACTGGGAGGTTAACGCAATGCTGGGTGAATTGCGCCACCAGGACAATCGCCTGTGGCTGCGCGAACAGGTAGTCATGCAAAAGACCGGCGCCGACTCGTTCGAAATTCTGACCGAGAGCATTCATTTCGAACCGCAGCAGAATATGGTCAGCATCGACATGGCCGTTCTGATGCGTGGCAAAAAGGTAAGAATCGAAGCCGAGACGGCGCTGCTCGACCTCGCGGGCAAGGTTTATCGGCTCAGCGGGACGCGGGCGGTTTATTTCCATGAAGATATTTAAGTACAGTTTACTGCTGGCGCTGCTGGCGGCACCGCCGCTATGGGCGCTGGACGGCGACAGCGAGCAACCGATCGAGGTAGAGGCGGATAACCTCGAGCTGCGAGAACAGGAAAACATCAGTGTTTACCAGGGAAATGTCAGCCTCAGGCAGGGCAGCCTGGAAATCCGCTGCGAACGGCTGGTGATTCATTTTAACGAGGCCAAGGACCTGGTGCTGATGGAAATGTCGGGTTCGCCGGCGCGCTTCAGGCAGCTCGACGGCGAGCGCAGGGAAATGCTGGGGCGAGCCGAGCGCATCAACTATCGCGAATCGGAGTCGATACTCGAACTGCTGGACAATGCGCACTTCAGCCACGCCGGAGACACCATCGAAAGCAACCTGATCCGCATCAACACCAGGGACAACAACATCCAGGCCGGCGGCGCGGATGCGGATGAACGCGTGAAAATGCTGATTCAACCCAAATCCAGTGCGACCGATGCCGAATAACCGCGAATGAGCAGCACCAACCTACTCGCGGCCCACGACCTGGCCAAGTCCTACAAGCAGCGCGAAGTCGTCAAATCGGTTTCGCTGCAGGTCGCGGGTGGCGAGATCATCGGCTTGCTGGGTCCCAACGGCGCGGGTAAAACCACCTGTTTTTACATGATTGTCGGGCTGGTGAACAACGACGCCGGCGTCATTCGGCTGAACGATAAACCGATCAGTCACCTGCCGATGCATCACCGCGCCAGGCTGGGAATCGGCTACCTGCCCCAGGAAGCGTCAGTATTTCGAAACCTGACGGTGGAACAGAATATACTTGCCGTTTTGCAGCTGCGCGCCGACCTCGATAACGCCGGCCGCCAGCAGCAGCTGGAGCTTCTGCTGGAAGAGTTCCAGGTGGAACATTTGCGCGACAGCGACGGTATATCGCTGTCCGGCGGCGAGCGTCGCCGCGTCGAAATCGCGCGCGCGGTCGCCAACCAGCCCGACTTCATACTGCTAGACGAGCCTTTTGCCGGGGTCGACCCGATTTCGGTGATAGATATCCAGTCAATCGTGCGCCAGCTGGCCGAGCGAGGTATCGGCGTCCTGATCACCGACCACAACGTGCGCGAGACGCTGGGGATATGCGATCGCGCCTATGTCATGGGCGAAGGCAGGATCCTGGCCGAGGGTAATGCGGCGCAAATCCTGGAAAATAAAATGGTCAGAAAGATTTACTTAGGCGACAATTTTAAGCTATAACTACAGGCATGGGAGATAAAAAATATCCTTATAGAAGGGCCCCAAAGGACACATCCCGCTTATGAAGCAAAGCCTGCAACTGCGCATCGGACAAAGCCTTACGATGACGCCTCAGCTGCAGCAGGCAATCAAGTTGCTGCAACTCTCCTCGCTGGAGCTGCAAACCGAAATCCAGCAATCCCTGGATGCCAACCCGCTACTCGAACAGGACGATAATCTCGGCGAAATTACCGTTACCGATGGCGAGACATCCAGGGAGAGCCGCGGCAACGGCGAAGATATCACCGATTTCAAGGCGCCCGAAAGCACGGTGGCCGATAATCGGGCGGAACAGCGCCTGCCGGACGATCTTGAGATCGATGCGCGCTGGGAACAGATTTATGACTACCTGCCAAGTTCACCCTCGCAGTCGTCGTCGATGGGCGCCGACTACCGTGACATGTTCGAAAACCAGGCGGGCGAAGAAGATAGCCTTAAAATCCACCTGATCTGGCAACTGGATTGCTCGCACCTGTCTGCGCAGGACTACGATATCGGTATCGCGATTATAGACTCTATCGACGACAGCGGTTACCTGACGCAATCGATCGAGGATATCCACGAAGGGCTTGTCGAGCAGTACGAAGAGCTCGAGGTGGACGAAATCGAGGCCGTATTGCACCTGGTGCAGCGCTTCGACCCGGTCGGCGTGGCCGCCAGCAGCCCGGCCGAATGCATGGCCATTCAGCTCGGTCAGTACGACCCCGAGACGCCACACCTGACCAAGGCGCTGGTGCTGGTGGACAAGTACCTGGAGCAACTCGCCGCTAACGAGGTCGCCCTGCTGAAAAGGCGGCTGCAGGCCAACGATGCCGAGCTCGCCGAAATTATCAAATTGATCCAGACCACCAACCCCCACCCCGGCCACAGCATCAGCCAGAATCACGCCGAGTACGTGATTCCCGACGTCTACGTCAGCAAGCGCGGCGGACAGTGGCAGGTCAGCATCAACCCGGACAATGCGCCGCGGCTGCGCGTCAACGACCAGTACGCGAGCATGATCAAGCGCAGCGACAGCAGCGCCGACAATACTTATTTAAAGGATCACCTGCAGGAGGCGCGCTGGTTCATCAAGAGCCTGCAAAGCCGTAACGATACGCTGCTGAAAGTGGCCAACGCCATCGTCGAACGCCAGCACGCCTTTCTCGACTACGGCGAGGAAGCCATGCAGCCGATGGTGTTACGCGATATCGCCGAACTGCTGGAAATGCACGAATCGACGATTTCCAGGGTAACCACGCAAAAGTATATGCATACGCCGCGTGGTATCCTCGAGTTCAAGTACTTTTTCTCCAGCCATGTCAGCACCGCCGACGGCGGCGAATGCTCGGCCACGGCGATACGCGCGATTATCAAGAAATTCGTCGCCGCCGAAAAACCGGAGAAACCGCTGAGCGATAACAAGATTGCAAATTTATTGGGCGA
>CALJQI010000382.1 GCA_937980285.1 uncultured Gammaproteobacteria bacterium
ATCATTTTCGCAAAATCCCGAATCAATATATCGAGCGTTCCTACTACATGCAGCCTCATCCCGACGAGTTAATGCTGCTTAATTCGCTCTAGTCACCTTTCCCCGATTGCCGAAGCCTGGTTTGAAAAACAATCGTATTCATCTGCTCTGGTTTCGTCAGGATCTGCGCCTGGTCGACAATCCGGCGCTAAAGGCTGCCGTCGAATCGGGTAGCCTGCTGCCGATTTACATTCTCGATGACGTCAATGCCGGCGCCTGCAAAATGGGTGCGGCAAGTCGGGTCTGGCTGCAGCATTCGCTGAGCGCGCTCAACCAATCCCTCGATGGCAAGCTGCAATTTTTTCGCGGCGATGCGCGTCAAGTAATCGCAGAGCTGGTCGACTCATTGCCGCTGGATGCGGTTTTCTGGAACCGCTGCTACGAGCCCTGGCGAATCGAGCGCGACGCGCAGATAAAAGCCGATCTCGGCGCGTTGAATATAGAAGTTCGCAGCTTCAACGGCTCATTGTTATGGGAACCCTGGACCGTGTTGAAAAAAGACGGCACGCCTTACCGGGTTTTCACGCCCTATTATCAGAAAGGCTGCCTGTCGCAACCTTCGCCACGGCAGCCGCTGCCGCAGCCGGGCAAGCTGCGGATTCACCAGTCCAGCGTCGACGGCAGCCTGCCGTTGCAGGCGCTCGACCTGTTACCGGCGAAGGACTGGCACCAATCATTAAACGAAACCCGGGAAATCGGCGAAGCGGCCGCGCACGGCAAACTCGCGGCGTTTTGCCAGGATGCACTGAACAATTACCGCCAGGGAAGGGATTTCCCGGCGCTGGACGCCACTTCCCGGCTATCGCCGCATTTACACTTCGGCGAGCTTTCACCGCAACAGGCCTGGCACCGCGTCGAAAACGCGGCCATGGATGTCGGCGGCGACGGTCCAGCGCATTTTTTACGCGAAATCGCATGGCGCGAATTTTCCTACCATTTGCTGTATCACTTTCCGGCTTTACCGGAGCAAAACTTTAACTCGCGTTTCGACGCTTTCCAGTGGCTCGAAGATGAATCCAAGCTGCAGCGCTGGCAGCAAGGCAATACCGGCTTTCCCATCGTCGATGCCGGTTTGCGCGAACTCTGGCAAACCGGTTATATGCACAACCGCGTGCGCATGATCGTGGCATCATTTTTAATCAAGAACATGCTACTCCACTGGCGCGTTGGCGCTGCGTGGTTCTGGGACTGCCTGTTTGACGCGGATCTTGCCAGCAACAGCGCCAGCTGGCAGTGGTGTGCCGGTTCCGGCGCCGATGCATCGCCCTACTTCCGCATTTTTAACCCGGTATTGCAAAGCGAAAAATTCGATCCGCAGGGCGAGTATCTGATTCGATACTGCCCTGAACTGACAGGTCTTCCTGTCCGTTACCGACACAAGCCCTGGGAGGCTTCGCCCGAAACTCTGATGGCGGCGGGGGTCAGGCTGGGGGTTGACTATCCGCGGCCGATTCTGGATTTGAAGGTTACTCGTGAACGTGCGCTGGCCCGCTTCAAGGCCCTCGCCTGAAAGCCGCGGTGGCGATCAGGCCGCTTCCATTTCCTTGATGTGTTCCTGGCAGCGTTTCATCGCGGCGGCCATTTGTTTGCCGCTGGCATAGCGCGATGCCGCCTCTTTTTGCAGCGACTTGTTGACCACGTTGTTGACGCAGTTCGGAAGATCGGCGCGGTAACGTCGGATATCCGGATGCTTTTCGTTGGCGATGTTGTACATCAGGTTGGCGATAGACTCGCCCTTGAACGGCAATTCGCCGCTGAGCATCTGGTACAGGGTCACGCCCAGCGAAAACAGGTCGGCGCGGCCGTCGACCTTCTTGCCGGCGAGCTGCTCGGGCGACATGTAGTAAGGACTGCCGAGCACGGTACCGGTCTTGGTTTTGCTGGCGTCGGTCAGGCAGGCGACGCCGAAGTCGGTAATCTTGGCGACGCGCTTGGCCTTGTCGTAAATGATGTTGGCCGGCTTGATGTCTCGATGCACGACATGCTGTTGATGCGCGTAGTCGAGCGCGAGCGCCATGCTGGCGATGATTTCGAACACTTCGCTTACCGGCAGCAGCGTCTTGGCGGTGGAGTAAGCCGTTAGATCCTTGCCCTTGAGGTAATCCATCGCGATGTAGGCGAGATCCTGTTCGTCGCCGACATCGTACACGGTGACGATATTCGGATGATCGAGACGCCCCGCGGCCTCGGCTTCACGGAAAAACCGCGTACGCACCTCGTCGCGCATGTCTTCTTCGAACTCGTCGGATAGCATCATGGTTTTAATGGCCACCGTGCGCCCGATCTTGTCGTCGTGTCCGAGATAGACCATGCCCATGGCTCCGCGCCCGATCTCGGCGTCGATCTGGTAGCGACCCAGCTTCGGCTTCTGAATGCCCTCCTTGCTGGAAATCAGGGTCTGGCCGGGCCCGGAAGTATCACGGCCGGCCAGCACCACCGTGTTCGAGGCCTGCTCGTTCTGCTGCACGCGCTCTTCGACATCGTTGTATTTCGGATCATGCTGCTGAATATATTTGAAAACCGACGCCGCCTTGTTGAACTGGCGCTTGCGCTCGTAATCGAGCCCCAGGTTGTACAGCTGACTGAGCAGGGATGCGTCCACCAGGCATGCACGAAATTTCTCGAACGCCTGGTCCAGGTTTCCCTGTGCGTGCAGCGATTGCCCAAGCTGGCGGTTGGCCAGCGACAGATCGCCCTGTACCTGGCTCAGGCGTGCGTTGAACGACTGCCGAGTACCCAGCACCAGGTGGCCGACGATCAACATCATCACGGCGGTCATCATCGGTAACCACAGGGCCTGCGAGCTCATCAGCACGAAGTGCGCATTCATGATCATCAAAGCCAGGAACAGGCTAAGAAAAAAAGCGGTGTTTGTTCGGAAACGCCCGAGCACGAACATCAGGTAGAGGCCCAGCACGATAATAATGCCGCGTAGCGCCCAGCCGGCCCACTCAGGCAGGCGATAAATGTCGCCGTTCAACAGGCTCGATACCGTATGCGCGGTCGCCAGCGTCGGCGATATCGACTGCCCGCCCGGCGTCAGGCGCGGCTGCGCAAGGCGCGGTGAGGTTAGCCCGACGATAACGATCTTGTTGCGAAACACGCTGCGATCCACGGATCCATCCAACACGTCGATGAGCGAGTAAACGTCGAACGCGGGCTTGCCATTCCTGTCGCCATAAAAACGCGGGTAAATATTGAAATCGATATCGGCGCCCAGGTCTTTGCCGCCGAGCATCGGGCTGACGCTGGTCCTGGATTCGATATGCTGCATCGACATGCCCTTGCTGCGGGTGGCGAGCATTAACGCAAACGAGGGTAAAAAGTCGCGCCCGTACTGGACGATGAGCGGCTCGCTATTGAAATGTTCGGCAAAACTCATTACGCCGATCCCGCCGACCTGCCTGGCCAGCATTTCGATCGGCGGAAACAGTTCGTCGGCACGGGTGACATTTGGCGACGGAAAGCCGATGCCTCGACCGTTGTTACCGTTGATACTGACCTTGGGCAAGGCAAATTTCTGCATGTATTTCGGCAGCGAAGCTGTCATGCCGGGCACCGGCTTATTGCTGGGGATGTACTGCATCGACAGCACGATGCGGCCGCCCGCTTTAAAGGTTTTAGCCAGGTTATTGTCGCCGTGCAGCGTCGATTCGGTCTTTCGCAGCACCCGGTTAACGCTGCGGCTGAGTTTTTTCTGTTTTTTGAGCAGCTTGCGCAGTTCGGACAGCGACGACAGCCCTGCCTGGTACTGTGCGGTATCGAACGGCATGGTGAAACCGACCACGCTGGGCTTGGTGCTGGTCAGTAGCTTCATCGATTCGGCCAGCACGTCGCGTGACCAGGGCCATGCCCCCAGTGTCTGCAGCGACTTGTCGTCGATCGCCACCACCACGATCTTCTCGTTCGGCTCGCGCGCGGTGGAAAACTTCACGCCGAGATTGTAGGCCTCGCGATCGAGCGCGGAAAACACCCCCGCTTCCGCGAAAATCAGAAACAGGAGTGTTATGACCAGCCCTATGAACCAGTCCCGTTTAATCAGGGATTTAAGTAACGCCATTCAAGCTATAGTTATTTCGAAACCCGGGTAGCTAATGGATGTCTTATAGTCCATTAAAGCTGGATTGTCTGCTCAGTTTGGGCAACAAAAAGGCCGCTGGGCGCCAGGCAGACAGTTTTCCATCAAAACTGTGACGCAAGGCGCCCCGCGGCCCGCATTTTACGTCTCGGCGGTTGTTTACGATCTTGCCTGGCAGGCTGCCGGATTACAGTGGTGAGAGAAGATTATGGTCGGTGTGTTCGAAGGATTTTCGACCATAGATGTCGACCAGCGTCGTCTGGCTGTACTCCAGGCGCGCCGGGCCGATCGTTAAACGCTGCGAGAAGCCCGTGGTAAGAGCGTTTTTCTGCATGAAAGGCGACTGGATGATCTGCCAGTCGGGATGTCCGAGTTCTGCCGCGACTTCGATCACGATATTACCGTCGGCATCGGTTTCACCGCGGTAGTATCCGCCCGCGATCACGGCCACCCCGCGGGGTATGGTGAAACTATGCATCACCAGCTGCGCTTCGGAATCCCATATCCAGTACCCGGTCTGGTTGTGAATCGCCTTGCCATCCGGAATACGGTGCACCTCGAGGTTATAACGCAAGGCGACCAGCTCCTGGGTTTCGGCGTTATCGACGTCGCCCGCGGGGGTGAAATGCATGCTTTCGGTATAGGCGTTTTTTTCGATACCGTCGGGTTCCGGCGATTCGTCCTGCCCCTTGTCGCCACGCCAGCTCCCGTTCAAACCGGCCAGCGGCCCGTAATCAAGATCACTCATTATTCTGTCCCCAATCGCCAGCCTACATTCTAGAAACAATTGCTCTCGGGGTCACATTCTTTTAGCCTGTAAGCTTAAAAAAAGAGCCAAGCATGCCTGATTCGGTCAAGCTACTGTCGACACCGCGCTTTCGCCCATTCTTTTTGACCCAGTTGGCGGGCGCCTTTAACGACAATTTTTACAAGAACGGTTTAACCATCTTCATCGCCTTCCAGGCGGCCAGCGTGTCGCAGGAGGACAGCAATACGCTGGTCAATATCGCTGCCTTTTTATTCATTCTGCCGTTTTTTCTTTTCTCCCCGATCGCCGGCCAGCTCGCCGACAAGCTTGAAAAGTCGATGCTGATTCGACGTATCAAGTTGCTCGAAATCGGTATCATGATTCTTGGCGCCATCGCCTTTATGCTGGACAGCGTGGCAATGCTGGTGGCGATTCTGTTTTTAATGGGGACGCAGTCGGCGCTTTTCGGCCCAGTCAAGTACAGTCTGCTGCCGCAGGCGCTAAAGCCCGCGGAGCTGATAGGCGGTAACGCAATGGTCGAATTCGGCACATTCCTCGCCATCCTGATGGGGTTGATTGCCAGCGTTTACGTCATCGGCTTCGGCAACGCGGCTATGGGCATCGCGGTGATTGTCGTCGCATGCCTGGGATACTGGGCCAGTCGCGGCATACCCGCGCTTACCGCCGGCGCACCGGATCTGAAGATCAGTTTCAACATACCCGTTCAGATCGCGCGCATCATGCGTGACGCGCATGAAAACCGAACCGTGTTTTACTCGGTAATGGGCATTTCCTGGTTCTGGTTCGTCGGCATTACCTATATGACGCAACTGCCCAACTTCGTGCGCTACGAGCTCGGCGGCGACCAGCAAGTCTACGTGTTGCTGCTGGCCATGTTTTCCATCGGTATCGGCGCGGGTTCGTTTTTATGCGAGAAACTTTCCGGACGGCTGGTCGAGATCGGCCTGGTGCCGATCGGCTCGCTCGGCCTGACCCTGTTCGGTATCGACCTGTATTTCAACCAGGGGCAGTCGCCGGGGGGCGAGTTGCTGACGCCGACCGAATTTCTCGCCCAGGGCTTTAGCCTGCGCGCGTGTTTCGACATCATCATGCTGGGTATTTCCGGCGGCCTGTATATCGTACCGCTGTACGCGCTGATCCAACAGCGCAGTGAAGTGCGCAAGCGTTCGCGCATCATCGCCGCCAACAATGTCCTGAACGCGCTGTTCATGGTCGTCGCCGCGCTTTACGGGGCCTTCGCGCTTTACGCCGGGGTATCGATCCCGGTGCTGTTCCTGATCATGGCGTTGATGAACGCCGCGGTCGCGGCGTATATTTTCCTGCTGGTGCCGGAATTTATCATGCGCCTGCTGATCTGGCTGCTGGTACACACTATTTATCGCGTCGACAAAACAGGCCTGGACAACATTCCGGACGAGGGCCCGGCGGTGTTGATCTGCAACCATGTCAGTTTCGTCGACGCGCTGGTCATGGCCGGCTGCGTGCGGCGGCCGATTCGTTTTGTCATGTATTACCGTATTTTCCAGCTGCCGGTGCTTTCGTTTGTTTTCCGCACCGCCAACGCAATCCCGATTGCCGGCGCGCGCGAGGACCCGGAAATGATGGAGCGCGCTTTCGACGCGGTCAGCGCGGCCCTGCGGGAAGGCGAGATCGTCTGTATCTTCCCCGAGGGCAAGTTGACCGAAGACGGCGAAATGGACGTTTTCAAGCCGGGCGTGAGCCGAATCCTGGAGCGCGACCCGGTGCCGGTGGTGCCGCTGGCGCTGCGCGGCCTGTGGGGCAGTTTCTTCAGTCGCGCCTATGGCAGCGCCATGTCCCGCCTACTGCCGCGCGGCATGCTGAGCCGTATCGAGCTGGTCGCGGGCGAAACCATCGAAGCGGCCGACGCCACGCTCGAGGTAATGCAGGATCGGGTGCTGCAGCTGCGCGGCGAACGATTATGATATCGAAGGCCCGGCCCTAATCTGGCGCCAGCCCCGAAGTTCAATCACCCATCATCAGGCCAGGATTGTGGCCGAGAATGCCGGTGAGAAACTGGCACACCGCGTCGACCCGTGCGACATGACGCAAATCCTCGTGCACCAGCAGCCAGTAAGTCCGCTCTACCGACACCTGTTCGGGCAGCACCACCTGCAGCCGATCGTCCTGTTGGGTCATGAAGCAATGCACCAGCCCGAGGCCGATGCCGTCGAGAATGGCGTTGAACTGCGCGCTGACATTGGTGCTGCGGAAAACCACGTGGGCGTTTTTGATCGTGTTGTCGAAAAATCGCAGCTCCGGCATTTCGATCAAGTCGTCGATGTAGGAAACGAAATCGTGCCCGGCAAGATCCTCGATCGCTTTTATCGGCGGGTGTGCCGCCAGGTATTCACGCGTGGCGTAGAGCCGGAGACGGTAATCGCAAAGCTTCCACGCGATCAGGCGCCCGCTCTCGGGACGGGAAAAGCTGATCGCGATGTCGGCCTCGCGCTTCGACAGGCTCATGCGCCGGGTTTCCGCTACCAGTTCGATTTCGATATCGGGATGCGCCTGACGGAAGCCGGCGACGTGACGCGCGATAACCTGCGAGCCCAACGCCTCGGGCGTCGCTACCCGCACCGTGCCGCTGAGGCGAGCGTCCTTGCCGGCGATATCCTGGTATAGCTGGTTGCAGCGGGTTTCGATCTGTTCGGCCAGCGGCAACAGGCGCAGGCCAGCGTCGGTTAGCTGGTAACCGCTCGGTGACTTGTCGAACAGGCGCACGTCGAGCTGTTTTTCGAGCACGGTGATCCGCCGGCTGACGGTGGTGTGGTCGACATGCAGGCGCGCCCCGGCGCGCAGCAGCTTGCCCTGGCGCGAAAGCTCTAGGAAATAACGCAGGTTGTTCCAGTCATACATTCAAACTATCCGTCATTTCTGCCACGCAGAAATGACTCTCCTAAACGTCATCCCCGCGCAAGCGGGGATCTTGTAAAGGCGCCGCTATAAATAGCCGTCCTCGCTATGGGGATATCTTTCAATGCCGCCTCGTTTTGGAGATTCCCGCTTTCGCGGGAATGACCCATATGTGTGTATATTTGC
>CALJQI010000383.1 GCA_937980285.1 uncultured Gammaproteobacteria bacterium
TCCAGTCATGTTGACGCTTAAATCCTTTCGCATGATCAAGTTTATTTTGTGCTGCTTTGGCATGGGAAAGTGCAATTCCTTGTTCTGCATTATCATCCATCGTGAATCACCTCCAGTTATTCATAACAACCATTGTACGCAGCTGTGTCGTGTAAAAACCAGCGTCTTTTGTTGGCCGAGGAACGAAGCTCAGCGTTAGCGTTTCAGGGTCTGCTTACGAGAAAACTGCCGCCCATAGACTAAAAAATCAGCGGCGATAACCGACCTAGAACAGACATTCTTTTATTATTTTTCAATCCTTATCTAAGAGAAATGTTCTTATCTCATTTGGGTGAAGCCGTGATTCAGAAAAACAGTTAATGTGACCCAGTTTGCAACAATAATGATCGTCCTTATTCATAGTTTATATAAGAGGTTGATCATGAAATGGTTTTATCACGATCATAAAGATTTCGAATCGGCGGTATACAAGTGCCGTGTTGCCTGCGATATAGCGGACTGGTCTCTGGTGCAAGATGTTTTCGCTGAAATGGCATCGAATTACAAAAATCACGTCCGTATCGAGGAAGATGTACTTTTCCCTGCCTACGATGCTCACCCCGGGGCATCGAGCGGACCTACCGCTTCTCTCGAGGCCGATCATGAGCAGATATTGCATTTAATGGATCATATAGCGCAAGGTCTTGCTGAGAACGATCGAGAAAGCCTTGCTGAGAATTTTTCCCTGCTATATCGAATCTTGAGAAACCATCACGAAAAAGAAGAGGAGATTTTTCTGCCGATGGCAAGCGGGGCGTTGTATTCAAACAAGGATGCCATCCTGGCTGAAATGCATAGCCTAGCCGCAAAAGGTGATTGACTCCCGGGCGAAAAAGAAAAAGGGGACAGATCTATTTTTCCATATTTTGCTGTTTGTATTTGCCTGGCAAATTGGCGTCAGGGGCAAGATGGAACTGATCGCGGGCTATAACCGAAAAACCGCTTCCGAGTTACCGACAAGGCCGGGCTCAGGCGGTTGACCGCGCGCACCTGGCTGCTGACCGGGTTCGGTTCGGCGCTGATGCCGCTACTGACCCACTTCGCCGCCGCTCACGCCAACGGCATGGCCCACGCCATCGGCGCATACGGCGGTTTCCAGGTCGGCATCATCGGCATGGTCATGCTGCAGGCGCGCGACTACAGCGAGTGAACCCCGGCGACTGATCCACGAACAGCCGGGCTCTGCCTTCAAGTTGATTCCTGCCAGTTTATGACTGGGGTATGGAGACGCCTGGTTCTTATGGGCATGGGTCGCTTAACGATCCACAACAGCCCCTGAACATCGTCATTCAGGCTTCGAGCCGGAATGATGGAAACTGGCCGGGGATCGTCTCGACCAGGACTTTGTAAGCGTCTCCTTTAAAGAAAGCCAATCCCCTGAGAATTGTTTTTACAGGCATCCTGAAAACACCACTCGAATCAATCGGTGTAATTGTCACCATATTGTCACCATATTGTCACCGTGTTTCGCACCATGGGTACTAATGAAACTCAAATTTACGATGCGAGCACGGCGAAGCAATTTGTAAGGTTTGAGATAACGGCTTGATGGTACGGTTTCGATGGATCTGCCGTGATTGAAGACTAATCTATATGGTTTAGGCATTAAATGTTTCTGGCATTCAAAGAAAAACGTTTCGCGAAACGCGTCATCCAGCACCTTCTGGAAAAGTATTCGGCTGTAAGTATCGAGAATCCCGATCTGTCCGGTAAGGCGCTCTACAGGGAAATACTCATGCGCACACAGCTAATCGATCCGTTGCTTGTAGACCGGTTGTTGCAGCAGGCCGAGGACAGCGTTGATCAATGGACCGCTAGCGGAAGGGATGGACTAGGATTTCGAGAGGTCGCGCATTTCTTTACCCTCGCCCAATACCAGGCTGCAGGTCATAAAGGGACTGTTGTTTCTTTGGAACAAATCGTTAACTCGCGGATTTCTGCGAATCTGTAAGATTGATAACAACTGTCGCGCCTTTGGCCCTCTAGACGGGCATTACTTTAAAACTCCTGCTTTAAATTACTGTTACGGGGCGAATCCAATGTAAACCGGGCGTCTGAAACTGGCTTTGGCTTTAACCGATCGATGAAATGCATGCCCAAAGTCGCTCCGCTGCTGTCTCCTACCCCGGTGTTATTCGAGGACGTTCATTAAGCTGTCGAGCGATGGCATTCAGCTTTGCTTGAGGATGTAACGATAAGTCGGTGCCTCGCGCAAGCTACTGTCGCAATAAACAATTGGTATCTTCGTGGCTTTGAAAGGATTGCTTCGTTTCGCTTGCAATGATGGAAGTTAGCCGGTTGCACTCGCGCGTAAGTTATTTTCTAGCGCCTGTTATCGAGTCTTTTTGGGCTCAGTCGGCCTGTCTCTGGCGGGCGCACAGGCCCATGATCATGGCGACGATGCGCGCCGCTACCAGCGCTCCGCGGCCGCCGATATCGGCGCCGGGCATCAACTCGACCAGGTTGAAGCCGGCGATGCGCGCGCGTTGCGCCGCAGCCTCGAGTATTTCCAGCATTTGCCAGTAGGAAAATCCGCCCGGCGCCGGGCCGATGACGGCGGGCACCACGGCCGGGTCCATGGCGTCGATATCGAGCGCGATATAGAGAATGCAATTTTTGGGAATCGCGGCCAGCACCGGTTCGATGCCGTTGCGCGCGACCTCGCGCATCGGGAAAAACTTGACTCCCCAGTCGAGCGCGTCCTGGCGATCCCGCGGGCGCGCGCTGCCGATGCCGCGTGCGCCCACCTGGATGATGTTTTCAACCCAGCCCATTTCCGAGGCGCGGCGCATATTGCTCGACAGGCCCATGGTTTCGCCGCCGACGTCGTCGCGCCAGTCGATGTGCGCGTCGAACTGCAGAATGGTCAGCGGCCCGTGCTGGCGATAGGCCTGCAGCACCGGGATCGGCACCGAGTCGTCGCCGCCGAGCACCAGCGGCAGCGCGCCGGCGTCGAGCACCTGGCTGACCCTGTGCGTAATGGTTTCGCGGTTGGCGGTGAAATCGGTTTCGCTGTAGTCGAGGTTGCCCCAGTCGAGCGCATGCACCGCGTCGGGCAGCAGGTAGCCGTCGATATCGAAATCGTGATGCCCGAGCACGCCGGGCCAGCCGAAGGCGGCGCGGATCGCGTCGGGCGCGGCGGCGCAATAGTTGCCGACGCTGGCGTAAGGGGTAGCCGCGGGCGCGCCCAGGAGAATGATATCGGCATCGCGGGTTTCCCCGGCTGGGGCCGTCGGCAAGTCGAAAAAACCGCCGCTCGGCGTGCCGCCGAACATGGATTTCATTTGCGGAGATTTTGAGCTCATCGTGTTATCCGGGGTTGTGTTCGCCGGCCAGCGACGCCAGCGTATATATTTTTATCGATCGGCTCTGGCCGCGCGCGGTGATTTCGCCAATGGCCTCGAGTTCGTCCTCTGGCAGGTGGGAAATCGAGGTCTCCGACATCAACAGGCGGGTGCCGTACTCCTTGTTCATCGCTTCCAGGCGCGCGGCCAGGTTGACGGCGTCGCCGTGCACCGTGTAGTTGAGGCGGCCCTTGGCGCCAATTGCGCCGGCGACGACCTGACCGGTATTGATGCCGATGCGAATGTTGATGCGCTCTCCGGCATACTCGCTGCCGGCGACCGAGGTCAGCATCGCCTGCGCCGCCCGCACCGCTTTGCGCGCGTGTTCGGGGTCGGCGACCGGGACGTTGAAGGTGGCGAGGATGGCGTCGCCCTGGAACTGGGTAACGACCCCGCCGTACTGTTCGAGGATTTCCACCATGCGTGAAAAATAGGCGTTCAGCACGTCGACGATCTTGACCGGGCCGAGGGTCTCGGTGAGACGGGTAAAGGCTTCGATATCGCAAAACAGGATAGTGGCCTCGCTCTGCTGCACGTCGAGCTTACCGCCGCCGGCGAGTAGCGAGCTGGCGACTTCTTCCGGCACGAAGCGTCCCAGCGTGTCGCGAATCACCTCGCGCTCGCGCAGGCCGTGAACCATGTTGTTGAACGCGCCGCTGGCTTCGTCCAGTTCGCGGATACGGCTGCCGCTCAAGGATTCGATGCGATCCAGGTCGCCGTTATCGACCGCCTCGGCGGCTCGCACGATCGCCTTGACCGGAGAACTGACCTTGCGGCCGATGAAAATCGACGCGATTATCGCAAGCCCCAGTACGATGAGCCCCGCTGTTAACGCTCTCACGGCGCGTTCGGCCTGGTCGTCGGTCATCAGGCTGGTGTTCAGGTAGGCGCCGATGGTCCAGGAGGCGGGTCCATAACGGTCAATGTTGCGGTACAGGTAGAGGTAATAATCATCACCCCAGAAGATGCCGCTGGCCTGGGTGCCTTGCAGTGCCGAGGAGATAAAATCCGCGTCTTCGTCGGGCGACCAGATGCGTTGCAGCACCAGGTCTCCGAGCTCGTCGAGGTGGGGCAGCGGCTGCTCGAAATTGCCACTGTAAATTTGCGGATGCGCGAGCACGTAATCGCGGTTGTACAGGATAAAAGGCGTTACTCCGGTATCGGCATGAGTCACCGCCAGCAGCGCCGAAATTTCTTCTACCGGCACGATCTGCGCCAGTACCCCGATGAAATCGCCGTCGGCGTTGTATAGCGGAACGTCGTGCAGCAGAGTCGATGTATCCAGGGTGTCGGTAAAAATAGGATCTCGCCAGGCTGGCGCGTCGGTGTCCTTGACCATCTCCATGTATTCCTGGATCCAGGGCCTACTCGACCAGTCTTCATCGATTGCTACATGCTCCGCGCGATGCCAGCGTCGGCTGTGGCCCTCGCGATCGATCACCGCGATACCCGCAACATGCGGGGTTGCCGCAAAGCTGCCAAAGATATACGCGTCGAGCGCCGCCGGCTCGGACAGGTCTTTGATGTCGTTGGCCATCCACAGAGACTGCTCCCTTATCGGTTTCAGGCGCGAATCCAGGCTTTGCTCCATGCCGTCGATCAGGGTTTTGGCCTGATCGGCCCAAAGCTGGCGGGTGGTATGCACGGCCTGTCCAAAACCGAGAAATAAAACGATGGCCACGGTGAAGGCGAGCAGGCCGCTGGTGCCGAACACGGTTATCGCGGTAATCGGGATGCGATATTTTACGGACATTTTGTCGCCGGCTCCGCCAGTCACCTGTCAAGGGCCCTTAACTTAGGGCCTGTTGGCAGGGCGGTCAAGGCTTGTAAATATCGACGCTGTCGCCACCGTTGAGTTTTTTAAACAGTTGCGCGCGCGTTTCCGCAACCGATTCAATGCTGGCCTGCTTGACGTGCCCGAAGCCGCGGATCTTCTGCGGCAGACCGGCGATCTCGACCGAGAGGTCGAAGTTGTCGGTGTTGACGGCATCGAACAGTTGCTCGATATCCTGTTCGTAGTCGGTGATCAGTTTGCGTTCCTGCTTGCGCTCGGCGCTGTAGCCGAAGATGTCGAGCGCGCCGCCGCGCAGGTTCTTCAGGCCGGCGAGCAGGCGAAACAACGGCATCACCCAGCCGCCGAACTCGCGTTTCAGCGGGACCCCGGTTTGGGCATCGCGCTTCGCCAGCAGCGGCGGCGCCAGGTGGAAGCGCAGCTTGAAATCGCCATCGAACTGCGCCGCCAGCGTTTTCTCGAAGTCGCCGTTGCTGTAAAGCCTGGCTACTTCGTATTCGTCCTTGTAGGCCAGCAGGCTGAAGTAACTGCGCGCCACCGCCTCGGTCAGGGCGGTGCTGTCGTCGCCTTTAAGCGAGCGTTCTATTTTTTGTACCCGATCCACCAGTTTCCGGTAACGCTCGGCGTAGGCCTGGTCCTGGTAGTCGGTCAGGTAACTAGCCCGGTAGTCGACGATTTCGTCGAGGTCGGATTGCTCCGCCGGAGTCTGGTGCGGCTGTTCGAAGCCGGCGGCCTGGCGCACCGCCTCGGCGTCGGCTACGTATCGCCGTCCCCACAGAAAGGCTTGCTGGTTCTTTTCCACGGCCACCCCGTTGAGCTCGATCGCCTGCAGTATCGAGGTCTCGTCGAGCGGCACCAGGCCATGCTGGTAGGCCACTCCGAGCAGCATGAAATTGGAGAAGATCGCGTCGCCGAGCAGGCTGTTGGCCAGCCGCGTGGCGTTGACGAAGTGCCCGCGCCCGGCTCCTATTTCGTCGCTGATGGTATCCTGCATGTCGTCGATCGGGAACACCGCGTCCGGGTCGCGGGTGAAATCGGCGGTCGGCGACAGGTGGCTGTTGATCACCGCATGCGAAGTTTCGCGATTGAGCTTGGCCAGCGCGTCGTTGGCCGCCGAAACAACGAGGTCGGCGCCGAGCACCAGGTTGGCTTCGCCGGACGGGATGCGCACCGAGTAGATTTCGCGCTGCCGGTTGGCCAGTCGCACATGCCCTGTAACCGCGCCAAACTTTTGCGCCAGCCCGGTCTGGTTGAGCACCGATACGCCCTTGTCCTCGATATGCGCGGCCATGCCGAGCACCGCGCCGACGGTGAGGATGCCGGTGCCGCCGATACCGGTGATCAGGATACTGTAGGTATCGTCGATCGGCTGTCGTTGCGGGGCGGGGAGCGCGGCCCATTGACCGCCGTCTTCGACACCGGTCTTTTTACGCAGGGCGCCGCCGTGAACGGTGACGAAACTCGGGCAGAAACCGCGCAAACAGGAAAAGTCCTTGTTACAGGCGCTTTGATCGATCGCGCGCTTGCGTCCGAGTCTTGTCTGTTTCGGGATAATCGACAGACAGTTCGACTGTACGCCGCAGTCGCCGCAACCCTCGCACACGGCCGCATTGATGACGGCGCGTTTGGCCGGATCGGGAAGAATGCCCTTTTTACGCCGGCGGCGTTTTTCAGCGGCACAGGTTTGCGCGTAAATTAGCGCCGTGCAGCCCGGCGTGTCGCGCAGTTCCTGCTGTACCGAATCGAGTTCACGGCGATGCGATACCGAGACGCCGTCGTACTGCGCCTCGGCGCTATTGCGGTAGAGTTCCGGCTGGTCCGATACCAGCACGATGCGTTT
>CALJQI010000384.1 GCA_937980285.1 uncultured Gammaproteobacteria bacterium
CCAAGGTGGTTGATTTCAACCTGGATATCGTGGTTTCGCCACGCAAGCGGAGCAGCTGATGCAGGACTTCTTCGAAAACGCCGAGCCGCGCACGGTCGCAATGATGCTGATCGGTATCGTGTTGCTGGTGGCCGCGGTAGAAGTCACTTACCTGTTATGGCCGCAGCTCAAGGATTTCCGCCAGCTGCATGCAAGCCGCCAGCTGCTCGAGCAGGCGGTGAGCAGCGATGACAGCCTCAGCAACCAGTTGCGCAAAATCGACGCCGAGGTGCAGGAACTGTCGCGCGAACTGCACGGGGATATGGCGCGGCTACCGGCCCGGCAGATGGAATCTTTCATTATTGGCCGCCTGCAAAAGGTGTCCTGGGCGACCGAGGTCGAGTTGCTCAGCGTGCAGCCGGGCAGCGGCAAGCAGGTTCAGAATTTTCGTGAAAGCCTGTTCGAGGTCAAGCTCAACGCCCGTTACCACGATTTTTTCGAATGGCTGCAGACGGTCAACGACGAGCTCGGCTACATCGTGGTGAAGAAATTCGAGATCCGCCCCGAAGAGCCTGACAAGCTGGATAATCCGGAACTCAGCCTGGTTTTGACGCTGGTCTCTTATCGCATGGAGCTGGAAAATGCTTCCTAGAACAGGTGCTATTTTCATCCTCCTTGGTTGCCTGCCGTGGTTCGCGGCCGATGCCGCCGAAACCGCTTTTCTGCAGCTGCAGAACAACCCGTTCACCCGGCCCGAAGTGCTGAAGCCGAAACCGCCGCCGCCACCGGCGCCGCGCCCGCTAGTCGTCGTTCCACCCGAGGAGATCGAACTCGACCTGACCGCGACCATGGTGTCGGATACGCGGCCGATGGTAATGGTCGACGGTGAATTGCTCGGTATCGGCGAAAAAATCAAGGGCCTGAAACTGATCGCGGTAATGGAAGGCAAGGCCGTGTTTGCGCGCGGCGCAAGGAAATACTCCTTCGAAATTAATCAAGGCCAGCGCAAATGAACCGGGGCCTGATGAATAGCCGTCGCTCGAATGCCGCTCCCGCCCGGAGTCATCCCCGCGTAAGCGGGGATCTTGCAATCTGCCGTCGTTTCGTCATTCCCGCTTGCACGCGGATGACGGGATCGGGTTTATCGATGTCGAGCCTTTTGTGGTCACTCGTGCTGCTTGTACTCCTGACCATGGCGCCGGCCGCCCATGCCGGCAAGATTTCGCTGTCGATCCAGGAACTCGATATCCGTGAAGTCATGCAAATGCTGTCGCGCGAGCAGCGCCTCAATATCTTTGTCGCCGACGGGGTTAGCGGCGACGTGTCGGTCAATCTTTACGACATGGAGACCGACCAGGTGGTCAAGCTGATAGCCGAATCCGCCGGATTCGTCGTCGAACAGCGCGACAACAGTTATTTCGTGATCGAGCGCGACGATGCCGGCAAGCTGCGCCGCAGCGATCGCCTGGAGGTTCGCTCGTTCAGGGTGCAGTACGCGGCTACCAGCGAAATCGAAACCATTTTTCAGGAGTACGTTTCCGAGTTTGGCAGCATCAAGGCGCTGCAGGATAACAACTTGCTGGTGGTCGAGGATTTGCCGTCGTTTCTCGACCGCATGGAAGCCTTGCTCGAGGAAATCGATCGCGAACCCAAGCAAATCATGATCGAGGCCAAGATCCTGGAGATATCGCTGACCGATAACCAGTCTTACGGCCTCGACTGGGCCAAATTGTTCAGCAGCACCGACGGCAGCGGTGCGCTCGGCGTACAGGGCCTGGCCAACGCCGCCTCGGCGGGCCTGTTCGCGCAGTACACCAACAGCGACGTCGACCTGGTGCTGAACGCGCTCAAGGAGCGCGGGCGCCTGCGCACGATTTCGACGCCGAAGCTGCTGGCGATGGAGGGGCTGGAGGCGGAAACCGTGGTCGGTACCGAAATCGGTTATCGCGTCACCACCACCATTAACCAGGTCTCGACCGAGAGCATCGAGTTTCTCGAGTCGGGCATCATTCTGAAGGTCACGCCGTCGGTCGATCGCAGCGGCCGTATAATGCTCGATATCTTTCCCGAGGTCAGCACCGGCGTCGTATCCGACGACGGCATTTCGTCCAAGGCGACGACACAGGTGTCGACTCGCATGCTGGTTCCGGACGGCAAGACCGTTTTTCTCGGCGGGCTGATTCAGCACCAGGTCAACAACACGCGCGAGGGCGTGCCCGGGCTCGGCGACTTGCCGGTCATCGGCGGCCTGTTCTCGAACCGCGCCAAGAGCATTACCAGTACCGAGATCGTGGTGCTGATCACGCCGCGTATCGTCAACTACGCCGAGCCGCAGTTCCACGAGGCGGACGAGATGCGGCGCGTCGACGTGATCAAGAGAATCATCGACGAGGAGTTGGGCGCCACCGAGGAAAAGATGGAACAAATCTTCGACGGCAAAAACAATTACCAACGCGTCGAAACCGACCGTCGATAACAGAAAAGGGGACGCTACCCTTTTTTGTGATCTGATTGGTAAAAGGGTAGCGCTCTCTTTATCAATAAAAAGCCGGCATATGCCGGCTTTTTTGTTACCAGATCCCGGATAAGTGCTGACGCACTTTCCGGGATGACGATTACGCTGTGTATACCTCAGCTGCCCTTTTGCGGGCGCATGTCGTCCTTGCTGATGCCCGCGACCGCCACCGGCGCCTTCATTGCGTCGCGGCGGAAGGGCTCGCCCAGTTCCTGGTTGAGCACGACTTCGATGTAGGTGGTGGCATTGTTTTCCATCTGGTCCTTGATCGCGGTCTCTAGCGCGGCGGTCAGGCCGTCCATGGTTTCGGCCTTGATGCCCTTGACGCCGCAAGCTTCTGCGATCTTGGCATACTCGACGCCGACGTTGAGCTCGGTGCCGACGAAGTTATCGTCATACCACAAGGTGGTGTTGCGCTTTTCCGCGCCCCACTGGTAGTTGCGGAAGATGATCATCGTGATCGCCGGCCAGTCGTTGCGGCCGCAGGCGGTCATTTCATTCATCGAGATGCCGAAGGCGCCGTCACCGGCAAAGCCGATTGCAGGCACGTCGGGGCGACCGATCTTGGCGCCGAGGATCGACGGCAGGCCGTAACCACAGGGACCGAACAGACCCGGAGCAAGATACTTGCGGCCTTCTTCGAAACTCGGGTAGGCGTTGCCGATGGCGCAGTTGTTGCCGATGTCGGATGACACCATCGCGTTCGCCGGCATTGCCTTCATGATCGCCTGCCAGGCCTGGCGCGGCGACATGCGTTCCGGGTCGCGATTACGCGCGCGTTCGTTCCAGGTGATGCCTTCGTCGGTATCTTCCTCGAAAATCATTTCGGCGAGCTCGGCCGACCAGTTTTGCTTGGTCTCGGCGATCAGCGCCTTGCGCGCGTCGCGGCCGGCGTCGCCGGCGCTGTCAGCGAGTTGATCGAGCAGTTGCTCGGCCACCTGTTTGGCGTCGCCGATGATGGCGACGTCGACATTCTTGGTGCGGCCGATGCGGCTGGCGTTGATGTCGACCTGGATGATCTTGGCGTCTTTAGGCCAGTAATCGATACCGTAGCCGGGCAAAGTCGAGAATGGATTCAGACGCGTGCCGAGCGCGAGTACGACGTCGGCTTTGGCGATCAATTCCATACCGGCCTTGGAGCCGTTGTAACCCAGCGGTCCGGCGGACAGCGGGTGCGAGCCCGGGAAGGCGTCGTTATGCTGGTAGTTGCAGCAAACCGGGCTGTCGAGGCGTTCGGCCAGTTTGACGGAAGCGTCGATACCGCCCGAGAGTACGACACCGGCGCCGTTGAGGATAACCGGGAACTGGGCTTCTGACAGCAGTGCGGCCGCCTGCGCAATCGCTTCTTTACCACCGGGCGAACGTTCCAGCTGGATTGGACGGGGCAGCTCGATGTCGATGACCTGGGTCCAGTAGTCGCGCGGGATGTTGATTTGCGCCGGTGCGCTGCCGCGCCAGGCGCTTTCGATAACGCGGTTGAGGACTTCGGCCATACGGCTCGGATCGCGCACTTCTTCCTGGTAGCAGACGCAGTTTTCGAAGATTTCCATCTGCTTGACTTCCTGGAAGCCGCCTTGCTCGATGGTCTTATTGGCCGCCTGCGGAGTGACCAGCAGCAGCGGTGTGTGATTCCAGAAGGCGGTCATGATCGGGGTTACGACATTGGTGATGCCCGGGCCGTTTTGCGCAATCGCCATCGACATCTTGCCGGTGACGCGGGTATAGCCGTCGGCGCTCATGCCGGCGTTGACTTCGTGCGCGCAGTCCCAGAACTTGATGCCCGCGGCCGGGAACAGGTCGGAGATCGGCTTGACCAGGCCCAGCATGCGATGGTCGG
>CALJQI010000385.1 GCA_937980285.1 uncultured Gammaproteobacteria bacterium
GCACGCAAGAAAAGACTTTTCCTGATTTCACTGATGGTCGCCGGTGTCGGCGTTGGCGTTTATTTTGCGCTCAAGGCGCTGGACGAGAACATCATGTTCTTTTTTACCCCGACCGAGGTAACGCAAGGCAAGGCGCCGAACAACAAGCTGTTTCGCATGGGCGGTATGGTGGTTGAGGGTAGCGTTAGCCGTCCCGGTGATGGCCTCACGGTGCAGTTCGACCTGACCGACAATGACAAGCAGGTCACGGTGCGTTATGCCGGTATCCTGCCGGACCTGTTTCGTGAGGGGCAGGGCATAATCGCCAATGGCAAGCTCGACGACAGGGGCGATTTCATCGCGCAGGAAGTGCTGGCCAAGCATGACGAGGAATATATGCCGCCCGAGCTGGCCGGTATGCATAAGGAAAAAGACGGTCAGTCGGAGGGTTCTTACCAATGATTCCTGAACTCGGACATTTCGCGCTGATTATCGGGCTTTGTATCGCCTTCGTGCAGGCGCTGGTTCCGCTCGCCGGCACCGCGATGGGCGTTCAGCGCTGGATTGCGATGGCGGTGCCGGCCGCGCTGGCGCAGCTGTTGTTCATCGGCATTTCCTATGCCTGCCTGACCTGGGCATTTCTGGTGCATGATTTTTCGGTACTGTACGCGGCGCAGAATTCCAACACCGAACTACCGCTGATTTATCGCATTTCCGGGGTCTGGGGCGCGCACGAGGGTTCGTTGTTGTTGTGGGCGCTGGTGCTGTCTCTGTGGACCGGCGCCGTTGCCCTGTTTACACCGAACGTGCCGCGCGCGATGCGTGCCCGCGTGCTGGCGGTGCTCGGCCTGGTCAGTTGTGGTTTTCTGTTGTTTATCGTCGTTACCTCGAACCCGTTCGAGCGATTGCTGCCGGCCGCGACCGAGGGCCGGGATCTCAATCCCCTGTTGCAGGACATTGGGCTGGCGATACATCCGCCAATGCTGTACATCGGCTATGTCGGCTTCGCAGTGGCCTTCGCGTTTTCGATCGCGGCGCTGATTTCAGGCCAGGTGGATTCTGCCTGGGCGCGCTGGTCGCGTCCCTGGACCAATGTCGCCTGGCTGTTTTTGACGCTGGGGATCGCGCTCGGTAGCTGGTGGGCTTATTACGAGCTGGGTTGGGGCGGCTGGTGGTTCTGGGACCCGGTGGAGAATGCCTCCTTCATGCCCTGGCTGGTCGGCACCGCGTTAATGCACTCGCTGGCGATCACCGAAAAACGCGGCACTTTCAAAGCCTGGACCGCGTTGCTGGCGATTTTTGCCTTTGCGCTGAGCCTGCTCGGCACTTTCCTGGTGCGCTCCGGCGTGCTGACCTCGGTGCATGCCTTCGCCAGCGATCCCGAGCGCGGCGTGTTTATTCTCGGTTTCCTGGTGCTGGTGGTCGGTGGATCGCTGACGCTGTACGCCTGGCGGGCGCCGCTGCTGAAGAGCGCCGCGCAGACCAGTTTACTGTCGCGCGACGGCGCCCTGCTGCTGAACAACATTTTTCTCGCCGTGGTGACCGCGGCGATTCTGCTGGGTACCCTGTACCCGATAGCGATCGACGCCCTGGGCGGCAAGATTTCGGTCGGGCCGCCTTACTTCAACCTGATGTTTATCCTGATTACCGCGCCGCTCGGCGTATTGATGGGTGTGGGCATGCTCATCCGCTGGAAGAGTGATAGCCTGCAGCGGCTCAGGTCGAAATTGCTGCTCCCGTTGCTGGCGGCGTTGGCGTTGGCGGCGGGCCTGAGTCTGATGCTGCCCGACTGGCGCTGGGCAGCGTTTGCCGGCCTGGCGATGGCGGTCTGGATCGCCATTACCGCGGCGCTTGCGATATATGAAAGACTTCGCAACCGTTCGCTTGCTTCGGCCCTGCGTTCAACGCCGGCCGGATTTTACGGCATGCTGCTGGGGCACCTCGGTATCGCGGTTTTTATCGTCGGTGTCACGCTCACCAGCCTGTACAACAAGGAAAAAGATTTGCGCATGGCGCCGGGCGATACCTATTCGGTGGCCGGCTATGAATTCACCTTTCACGGCGTTCGCGATTACGATATCGAGAACTACGTGTCCACGCGCGGCGGATTCAGCGTGCGCTCGGAAAGCGGTGACTTTCAGGTAGACCTGTTTCCCGAAAAGCGCACCTACCGGGTTCAGACCATGCCGATGACCGAGGCTGCGATCGACGCCGGGTTCACCCGCGACCTGTTCATTGCGCTCGGCGAACCGCTCGGCCAGGACGGCGCCTGGGCAATACGAATATACTATAAGCCGTTTATCCGCTGGATCTGGCTGGGCGCGATCATCATGTCGATCGGCGGCCTGTTTGCCGCCAGCGACCGGCGTTACCGGCGGCTGGCGCGCAGCCGCAGCCCGGCGACCGCATCCACCGAGCAGGCATCATGATTCGATTCGCGCTGCCACTGGCGGTTTTCGTGTTAATGGTCGGCCTGCTGGGCTACGGCCTGCGCCTCGATCCCAAAAAAGTGCCGTCGCCGTTGATCGACAAGCAGGCGCCGGCGTTTTCGCTGGCCATGCTGGAAGATCCGGCGCGTAAGCTGTCGACGGGCGATATGATGGGCCAGGTCTGGGTGCTCAACGTATGGGCCTCGTGGTGCGTTTCCTGCCGCGCCGAGCACGAGGTGATCACCAATCTGGCGGGACGGAATCTGGTGACCGTGATCGGGCTCAACTACAAGGACAAGCCGGAGGACGCGAAACGCTGGCTGCAGCAGTTCGGTAACCCTTACGCTACCAGCGTCATCGATGGCGATGGCCGCGTCGGCATCGACTGGGGCGTTTACGGGGTGCCGGAAACCTTTGTCATCGGCGCCGACGGC
>CALJQI010000386.1 GCA_937980285.1 uncultured Gammaproteobacteria bacterium
GAGCGCGGCCCCGCGTCCCGGTTCCAGCGTTTCTTAACCCGTACCATGTCTCGATATCAAGCCTTGCCGGTTAGCGGGACTGCAGCCAGTCGATGACGATGCTTTTGAGTTCGTCTTCGTGACCCTGGAAAAAATGATTGGCTTCGTCCACCCTGATTTGCCTATAGATTCCGGATTTGTTCCCTTGCCCTGAGTTTGCGCGATCCTGCACCGTGTTCAGCACTATATCGAGATCCTTACCGCCGTAGAGGTCCAGCACCGGTACGCGCAGGCGCGCGAGCGCATCGATACTTTGCGGCCACGAGCCAGTGCTACTGTTGCCCATGCCGATGAGCACGACTGAGTTCACACCGTCGGTGCCCTGCTGGGCGAGATAATAGGTCGCCATCCTCGCACCCAGGCTGTGGCCGACGATATCGACCCTGGCGTAGCCGGAGTCTTTCAGGAAATCAACCGCGGCTTGCAGTCGCCCCGGCACTTCCGGGTACAGGGCACTGTATTCCGAATCCTCGGCCTCGTTCGGCAGGATCGGCATCTGGATCGACAGCGAGGTGATTTCGTTTTCCAGCAGCGCCTCGCGCAGCGGGTAGATCACGTCCGGCCAGTTCGGATGCACGCCGATACCGTGCGCGAGAATGACAGCGCGCCCCGAGCCGGTGTCGCCCTCGGTCAGGATGCCAAGAAACTCGTGCCCGCTGCCGTCGTTCAACCACAGTTCGTCGCCGTCCAGCAGGCCGTCAATGACCTGCTCTGCCCAGCGCTTCTCCTTGCCGACGTCGGAGTTGGTCGCATAAACCGGGGCGCCAAGCGCGATCGCGATTAGCAACAGAATGGATCTGGTAATGATTTTCAGTCTCATATTGCCTCCTCTAATGTAGTCAGAACGATACATTTATCTAACCATAACGCGCGGATGATAGCGATATTTGCACGCATAAACTCTATCCAACTTGGGTATATCCGCAAGCGGTCAAACAGTTTAAATTTCATTTTATCGCGGGCCTCGGACTTTTCGATGGAGAAAACGATCTTCGAAGTGAAAGCGGACAGTTTCGTGTTCGCCAAAGACCATGCCCTGCCGCTGGATATCTGCGCCGAAATGATCCGGCGTTTCGAACAACACCAGGATGAGCAGTATCCCGGCCGCATCGGCCAGACCATGGACTTCGACGATTCGATCAAACGCTCGACCGACCTGGTACTGAGCGGCAAACCCCACTGGAAAGACCTCGACCGCGAGCTGTTTCGCTCGCTCAGCCAGGCGCTCAACGAGTTCAAGCAATCCTTCCCTTATTTCGGCGGTCCTTTCAAGGATAACGGATACGCGATTCAGCGCACCGACCCGGGCGAGTTTTATCACTGGCATATCGACGGCGGCAGCCATGAATTCGCGATGCGGCAGCTGGTTGCGCTCTGGTACCTGAACAGCCTCGACCAGCAGGGCGGCGAAACCGAGTTTCAGTACCAGCAGCTCGCGGTTACGCCAACGGCGGGCAAGCTGCTATTGTTCCCGCCTTTCTGGACCCACTTGCATCGCGGCAAAACCCTGCAATCCGGCCACAAGTACATAGCCACCACCTGGGTGGTATTCGCCTGATTATCGCTCGTACTGACCGCAATCAAGTTAAACACGAAGGAAAAACGATACATTCGACGCCTGGGCTATGAATACAGGTGTAGTGATGGAACAACTCGTTATTATTCTCGCGCTCAACGGCGCACTGGTATTGACCGTCAGCATGGTCGCCGGCCTGTTTCTCTACCTGTCGATACTAAACGACCGCGACCCGGCAGCCTGGCACCTGCTGCACGCCGGCGGCGCCGGCCGGGGCGTCATGCTGCTGGCGCTGGCGGCGCTGATCGAGCAGCCGGCACTGACTCCGGAAACGGCTTCGCTGGCTGCCTGGCTGATCATTTTTTTCGTCTGGACGTCGATGCTGGCGATGGGCACCCGCGCGATCAGCGGCGATCGCGGCCTGCGCCTCGAAGGCTCGTTGCCGAACCGGCTGGTATACATCTCCTATGGGCTGGGTACCCTGACCGTGTTTCCCGGTTTCGCGATCCTGATTTACGGCCTGCTCAAGGCGCTGCTAGCGAGCTGAGGGCAAGAATCCGAAACCGGCTTCAGTCTTGGTGGAACTCGTTTCCCTGAATTTCACCGTCGGTGTTGATAGAAATGCGTTTCGTCGCCGGCTTCTTGTGCAGAATATAGGCGCACATCAATAACGCGGCTTCGCTATTGTCATTTTGAATCGCGGTCAGCAACTTGTCGGCGACGATCTGGCAGCGCTGATTGAGGTCCGGATCGGGCACCCACCAGCGGCTCATCTGCCAGCCGCAATCCATGTCGGCCTCCATTTTGTCGAAGAAATCGGTGGCTTCGTCAACCAGCGCCGGTGGCACATCCAGCGCATAACTCTTATCATCGAACTCGACGGTTATATTCATTCGTAAATCCCGGATATTAAATGCTTGTAAAAATTCCCGACCTGTTAAATCCCACCCAGCTCGAGGCGGTCTGTTCGGTACTGCGCCAGAGCGACTTTGTCGATGGCAAGCTGAGCGCCGGCAGGCACGCGCAGGCGCGCAAGAACAACCAGGAGCTTAAGCCGCAGCAGGAAACCTTCGACGCGCTCAACAACGTGGTCATGACCCAGCTGGTGCAGCATCCGCTATACCTGCAAAACGCGATGCCGGCTAGAATCTGTGCGCCGATTTACGCGCGCTACAGCAGCGGCATGGAATACGGCGGTCATATCGACGACCCGGTCATGGGGCCGGTGAATTCCAGGTACCGCTCCGACATCTCGATCAGCGTTTTCCTGAACCCGCCGGACGAGTACGAAGGCGGTGAACTGTGCATCGAATCCTCGCAGGGCGACAGCGAATTCAAACTCCCGGCCGGACACGCCCTGCTTTATCCTTCGACCAGCTTTCACTCGGTGAAACCGGTTACCTCGGGCGAGCGCCTGGTCGCGGTCACCTGGGTACAGAGTTACATACGCCGCGCCGACCAGCGCGAAATCCTCGTGCAGCTCGACCAGGCGAGAAAATCGCTCGCGCTCGAAGACGACAATCCCGCCTTCAGACGCGTCGAGCTTTGCTACGCCAACCTGTTTCGCATGTGGGCGGAGGTTTAACGCCGGTTATCGATGCGAGCCCTTTTCCTCGTGCGCCATATCGACCAGTTTGATCGCCAGCTCGTCGTAGGACCGCTTGAATTTGGCCAACTCTGAATCACCGTCGGTATCGTAATACTCTTCGGCGGAAAACTCGCCCTTGTGTTCGAGATCGATGAACTTGCGCTGCATTTCCATCATCTGCTTGATGATTTCCTGTTTTTCACTCATAACCTTTCCTCAATCGTGATACTTGGTATTTTTTAAATCTTAATAGCCGCCCTTTCTGCGACTTTCCGGCAGGCCGGCAATCCTGCCGCCCTGCTTGCTAGGGTCACCTGGAAACAGATCATACAGGGTTTTGGCGTTGACCGATTTATCGCCCCAGGCCTTTGACATCGCCTTGACCAGGTTGCGGGTATTCGGCTGATTACCGCCGTTATTGATGAATTCATCACGCAAATGGTTAATCAGGTCCCAATGCCGATCGCTCAGTTCCACCTGCTCTTCGAGCGCGATCACTTCGGCCACGGCCGTGGACCAGTCTTCGACATTTTCCAGGAATCCGGTGGCGGTAGTTGCAATCTCGTTTCCTTCAACACTAATACTCATTTTTCAACCTCAACAATCTCTCATTGATTAACAAATCTAATCCTGTATCTGGTATACCGCGTCGATGCCGCGGTGCGGAACGAACAATCCACATCCGAGCAGGCGACCGTCGCCTAGCCCCTGTTGCTGCAGATTCACCGATTCTTCCGGTTTCAAATCGGCAATCATCAATGCCCGCGTATAAACATCGTCGCCGGCGGTACGGATGGCGCCCGATTTGCCGCAAATCATCTTGTTCACCGAAATACCCATGGCGGCGAGCCGGTCGGCCACTTCCTGCAGGAAAGCCTCTTCCGACTGGGCCGGATCACAACAGACGGCGCGCGCATGCAGGGTGCCCATGGTCGACAGCTTGCGCACCGAACTGGCGCCGACATCGACCGACTGTTTACCCATCTGCAGCCGCTGGTTGCTAATCCCTGTCACCGCGTCGCTATCTTCCCGGCGCACGCGGATGGCAAGGCGGGCACGGCGCGGCAGCGGTACTTCCGCATCGACCTGCTCGGGCCGAGTCCAGCCGTTTCCCGAACCGGCGAGGCTAATCCCGTGCACCCCGATACGGTGACAGGTGTCCGCATCCAGATGCTGTTGCAGCGCTTCCGACAGGGCAAAGGCATGATCGATGTCGAGATTGCTGCCATTGAGCTTGAACACCAGGTCGAATACATCATCGGGAACCTGGTATACCTCTTCCGCCTTGCTGTCTTCATGCCAGAACATAACGATCCGCTAAGCGTCCCCGGATTGCGGCTCGTCCCGACCGCCAATTACGATCGCATCATGGTAGCGCGCCCGGTAAATCAGTCGACCCGGCGGTTGCATCGGATCGTGAAACGCCTGCCGGCCGTGCAAAATATTGTTGCAGATAATGCCCTGCCTGTGCTGCAGCCGCAGGTCGATAACCGCCTCGCTATTCATCAGGATTTCGCGCACCATGTTGAGCGCCCGTTCACTGCGCTTGTCGGATTTCCAGACGATATTATGCGGACGCGAGGTATAGCGCATATGCAGGCCGCCATTGCCGCCGTGAATCGAAAACACGGGACCGGCCTCTTCCGCGCGGATGAGCCGGTTATCCTGGATATTCGGCGGGATGCGCATCAGGTCCGGCGCCATCAGCGCCGCCAGCAGCTCCGGTGAGCGGTCGCGAATCAGGATATACATCAATTCGTGATCGAACAGGCAATTGCCGCCGCCGCGCTCTGCCTGATTGACGCAGTACAGCGCAAACGCATGGATGCATCGTTGACGCGAATTATAGTAACCGTCGGTATGCCAGTTGAGTGCGCGGTTGGTGTAGGGAATATACTGCGCGCGCTCGTCCGAATCGCTGACCACCCGCAACGAGGTGACGCCGTCCGTGTCCGCGCCGAGATTCGAATCCAGCCGATCGAGGCCAAACTGTCGATTGAGCGCAAGAAACTCGTCTTTACCGAGCTCGCTAGCGGACTGGAAAAGCATGAAATTGTAGGCCTCGATCTGCAACCGCGCCTGCTCCAGTTGCGACTCGGGCAGGCGTTCGTGCCGATCGAGCTCGAACACCCGATCGGCGGCCAGTTGCTCGCGCAGGGCAAGTTTGCGCGCACGCCAGGCCTGATACTCTCCCTCGTTTTGCAGCAGAAAGGGAGAACTCTGGTCGCAACCATTGAGTGCGGCAGTCATTTGGTCTAATGTGGCGTTCAAATTCGGTCCGGGCGCATAAAAATACAGCAATGAAACAAACTGGATTTTATTACACGCACCGCCTGATTGGAGCATCCCATCGGTAGGAGTCCGGAAACTATTCGGGCGGTTTTTCTAAATTACTGATTTCAAACAGCTTTCGGGATTAATATCACGACTTCAACAGGCCTGTGAATGGGCATATAAATCGAGCCTATCTCGATGGGGATAAGTTTCGATTTAACTGCACCCCAACCGGGGGATAGCCCATCGGGCTCTATTCTACCAAACTACCCCCCATCACCAGCGAGTCGCCGGATCTGCTACGAGGAAACGATTCGGCAAACTTTTGATTTTCTGGTCGTCAAAGCCGGGAAACGTTCAAACCAGACAAACGGGAACATTATCAATATGGCTAAAAAAGTTCATGTAACCCCTATGCTCGACGAGCTCGAAAACGGTCCCTGGCCAAGTTTCATTTCAGGAATCAAGCGCCTGCGCGACGAACACGGCGAAGAACGCATCAGCGGCATGGCAAACTCGCTGCTGGGTCAGCTCGAACATTCATACGAAACTCGCAAGGGCTACTGGAAAGGCGGTACCGTCAGCGTCTACGGCTACGGCAGCGGCATCATCCCGCGCTTTTCCGAAGTTGCACAGGCTTTCGAGGAATCGAAGGAATTTCACACGCTGCGGGTACAGCCCCCGGCCGGCAACTACTACACCACCGACATGCTGCGACAGCTCGGCGACAGCTGGGAAAAATACGGATCCGGACTGGTAACCTTCCACGGCCAGACCGGTAACATCATGTTCATTGGCACCTCGACGGAAAATACGCAGCACTTTTTCAACGAGATCAACGAATACGGCTGGGATCTCGGCGGCGCCGGTCCCTGTGTCCGTACCGGCATGTCCTGCGTGGGCGCGGCTCGCTGCGAACAGTCCTGCGCCGACGAAATGCGCATCCACCGCACCCTGCTGAACAACTTCACCGACGATGTGCATCGCCCCGCGCTGCCCTACAAGTTCAAGTTCAAGGTATCCGGCTGCGGCAACGACTGCATGAACTCGATCGAGCGCGCCGACTTCGCCATTATCGGCACCTGGCGCGACGACAGGAAGGTCGACCAGGAAGCGTTCAAGGAATACGTTGCCGCCAAGGGCCGCCAGCACACCATCGATAACATCATCACCCGTTGCCCGACCAACGCGCTGTCATTGAACGACGACGATACGCTCGAGGTCGACAACCGCAACTGCGTGCGCTGCATGCACTGCCTGAACGTCGTGCCGAAGGCATTGTCTCCCGGAGACGACAACGGCGTCACTATCCTGATGGGCGGCAAGCGCACGCTCAAGATCGGCGACCTGATGGGAACCGTGATCGTGCCTTTCATGAAGCTCGAAGACGACGAGGATTACGAAGCGCTGACCGAGCTTGCAGAGGAAGTCATCGACTACTGGGCCGAAAACGGTCTCGAGCACGAACGCTGCGGTGAAATGGTCGAACGCGTCGGCCTGGTTAATTTCCTCGAAGGTATCGGTGTCGAGGTCGACCCGAACATGATCGCCGAAACCCGCACCAGTTCCTATGTGCGCATGGACGACTGGGATATCGAAGCCAAGAAGTGGTTCGACCGCAAGGCCGAACAAAAGGCTTCCTGATCCAGCACCAGGCGAGGAGACATAATATGTTATTTGAAATAATTGCAGGAGCCCGATAATGGAAGGCCAACGTACCCCGATCGAATCCGGATGTCCCGATGGATTTCAGTATATGCATCCGGTGATGCGCAAGAACTACGGCGACTGGGCATATCACGAAGATCCCCGTCCCGGCGTACTCAAGCACACCGCCCGCGGCGGTGACGCTATTTACACCGTGCGCGCCGGCACGCAGCGTATTCTCGACGTTTTCACCCTGCGCAAGCTGTGCGAAATCGGCGACGAGTTTGCCGAAGGCTACGTGCGCTTCACCATTCGCAGCAACATCGAGTACATGGTTTCGGACGGCAGCAAGGTCGAACCGCTGATCGAAGCGCTGGAAAAAGAAGGTTTCGTCGTTGGCGGTACCAAGAACTCGGTGGCGATGATTTCGCACACCCAGGGCTGGCTGCACTGCGACATCCCGGGCACCGACGCCTCCGGCGTGGTCAAGTCGATGATGGATGAGCTCATCGACGAGTTCAAAAACTGGAATATGCCCAACCGCGTGCACATCACCACTTCCTGCTGCCAGATCAACTGCGGCGGCCAGGGCGATATCGCGATTAACGTGCAGCACACCAAGCCGCCGAAGATCAACCACGACCTGGTGGCCAATATCTGCGAACGCCCGTCGGTTGTCGCCCGCTGCCCGGTTGCGGCGATCCGCCCGGCGCTGGTCAACGGCAAGCCCTCGCTCGAAGTCGACGAAAAGAAATGCATTTGCTGCGGTGCCTGTTACCCGCCCTGCACGCCGATGCAAATCAACGACCCGGAACATACCAAGCTGGCGATCTGGGTTGGCGGCAACCACTCCAACGCGCGTGGCAAACCTACTTTCCAGAAGCTGGTGGCTGCGGGCATACCGAACAACCCGCCACGCTGGCCCGAAGCGACCGCGATCGTGAAGAAGATCCTGCAGACCTACAAGGATAACGCGCGCGACTGGGAACGCCTGAACGACTGGATCGAGCGTATCGGCTGGCCGCAGTTCTTCGAGCTGACCGAACTGCCGTTCACCAAGTTTCACATCGATAACTGGCGTGGATCGCGGCGCTCGCTGAACGCTTCTACCCACATTCGTTTCTAACGAGGTGCGCCAGTGAAATTCGGAATTCTAGTAAACGAAGGCCCTTACACGCACCAGGCATCCGATTCGGCCTACCATTTCACCGCCGCCGCGCTGCGCGCCGGGCATGAAATAGTGCGCGTATTCTTTTACCACGACGGCGTCAATAACGGCACTCGCCTGTCCGTACCGCCGCAGGACGACCGCAACGTCAGCGAGCGCTGGTCGGCGCTGGCGGAGGAACACGATGTCGAACTAATCCTGTGCGTGGCGGCCGCGCAGCGCCGCGGCCTGCTCGACGAAGACGAGGCAAAGCGCGCCGGCAAAAACGCTGACAACATGGCCCCGGGATTTCAGATTTCAGGGCTCGGCCAACTGATCGACGCCGGCATTCAGGCCGATCGAACAGTCGTATTCGGAGATTGAGCCATGGCCACTAAAAAGTTTCTATACGTTAACCGCAAGGCGCCCCACGGCAGCATTTACGCCCAGGAGTCGCTCGAGGTCGTGCTTATCGCCGCCGCTTTCGAACAGGACGTCAGCCTGGCCTTCGTCGATGACGGCGTTTACCAGTTGCTGCAAAACCAGGATACCGGCGCGCTCGGATCGAAGAATTTCTCGCCGACCTACAAGGCCCTGGGCGATTACGACGTCAGCAAGATCTACGTCGAGCAGGAGTCGCTGGAAATGCGCGGCCTCGGCAAGGACGATCTGATGCCGCTGGTTTACGAAGACGAAGACGACGACTGGGCGGAAAAAGATTCGATCCACGTCGTCAGCAGCAGCGAACTGGCCGATATTATCGAACAACAGGACGTGATCCTGAATTTTTAGCGGAAGTAAAAATGTCTGTATTGCATATTGTTAACAAATCACCCTATGACAGAAACTCGCTCGACGCCTGCCTGCGCCTGGCGCAACCCGATTCGGCGATCCTGCTGATCGAGGACGGCGTCTACGCTGCGATACCAAAGGCCTCGGCCTCGGAACGAGTGCAACAGGCACTGAACAATCATCAAATTTACGCTTTACAGCCGGATCTACAGGCCCGGGGCATCAATCCCGACAACCTGATCGACGGTATTTCGCTGGTCGATTACGACGGCTTTGTAAAATTGACAACGGATTATGACAAGTCGCAATCATGGCTTTGATTGCTGGTATTTAAATTAACATAGCAGAGGCACAAAAGGACTATTGAAGTAGGTGGAAAGACATACGAAACGGACGAAGAAGGTTACCTCGTGAACCTGTCCGACTGGAACGACGAACTCGCCAATGAAATGGCGAAAGCCGATGGCGCGGTACTCGAAGATAACCACTGGGAAGTGATCAACTTCCTGCGCGATTATTACGAGGAGTACCAGATCGCACCCGCGGTACGCGTTCTGACCAAGGCGGTCGGCAAGAAACTGGGCAAGGACAAGGGCACCAGCAAGTACCTGTACGAGCTGTTCCCCTACGGACCGGCCAAGCAGGCCTGTAAATACGCCGGCCTGCCGAAGCCTACCGGTTGCGTATAAGTCGGATTAGCCGTTTTAACGGGAAAGGCGTTAAATCCTTTCCCGTCATGGCCTACCCGGAGATGGCGTATTCATGTCATTGCTGACGATCGCATTTACGTTGTTGTTTTACTTCGCCGGCGCGGTACTTCTGGCCGGCCTGGTATACCGCATCAGGCTCTATGCGACCACGCCGACGCCGTTGCGCATCCCGACCACCCCTGCGCCGACCACCGCGCCCGGCGTGGTCAGGCGCATGTTTTTCGAAGTGACGCTATTCAACAGCCTGTTCAAATCGAACAAGTGGATCTGGCTGTTCGGCTGGATATTTCATATGGCGTTGTTATTCGTGCTGCTACGCCACCTGCGCTATTTCACCGATCCGGTGTGGTCCTGGGTAAGCCTGATTCAGCCGATCGGCAAGTACGCCGCGTTCGCCATGGTGGCCGGTCTTTTCGGACTGTGGGCTAGACGCCTGCTGGTCGACCGGGTGCGCTATATCTCCTCGCCTTCCGATCACCTGATGCTGGCGTTGCTGGTTGGTATCGGCCTGACCGGGCTCGGCATGAAGTACGTCGCGCATACCGACATCGTCGCGGTGAAGGCGTTTTTCCTGGGGCTGATGTACTTCGACTGGCAACCGATGCCCACCGACCTGGCGCTTAACCTGCACCTGCTGATGGTCGCCATGCTGATGATCGTATTCCCGTTCAGCAAGCTGCTGCACGCGCCGGGGGTTTTCTTCAGCCCGACGCGCAATCAGATCGACAACCCGCGTGAAAAGCGGCACCTGCCGACGCGCGAAACGGCAGCCGGCGAAACCAGCGCCTGAGACAGGAAGTTAACGTGGCCGAATTCGAAACCCCAGCATTAAGACCCTATCCCGAGATCCCGCCGATCGAAATCGGCGTGATGGCGCACAGCAAGCCGTTTTACGCCAAGGAAGATCATCAGCAGAAAATCGGATTTCCCGGGGAACTGATCGATAACTGGCAACAGGCCGCGGTCGACAAGATGGGAGAGCTGGTGGATAACTCGCGCGCACTGCGCGTGTTTCTCGACAGCTGCGTCAAATGCGGCGCCTGCACCGATAAATGCCACTACTACATCGGCACTTCCGATCCGAAAAACATGCCGGTTGCGCGGCAGGACCTGTTTCGCTCGGTATACCGCCGTTATTACACGCTGGCCGGCAAGTACTTTCCCTCGCTGGTGGGCGCGCGCGACATGGACCAGAGCGTGCTCGACGAGTGGTACAGCTATTTCCACCAGTGCTCGCAATGCCGCCGTTGCTCGGTTTACTGCCCCTACGGCATCGACACCGCGGAAATTTCGATGGCGGCGCGCGAAATTATGGATAGCATCGGTGTCGGGCAAAAATACTGCAACGAAATCATCGGCAAGGCGCAAACCATCGGTAATAACCTGGGTCTGCCGGAGCCCGCGCTGGCCGATACGCTGGAAGGCCTGGAAGAAGACATCGAGGATGAAACCGGGGTTACGGTTCGCATGCCGCTGGACGAAAAAGGTGCCGATATTCTGCTGGTCACGCCGTCGGCCGACTTTTTCGCGGAGCCGCATGTCGACGGCCTGATCGGCTACGCCAAGGTGTTTCACCAGGCGGGTCTCTCCTGGACCCTGTCCAGTCACGCCAGCGAAGCCGCCAACTTCGGCATGTTCATCGGCTCTTACGACAATATGCAGAAACTGGCTCTGCGCGTGCGCGAAGCGGCGCTCGAACTGGGCGTCAAGCGCATCGTATTCGGCGAATGCGGACACGCCTGGCGCGTGGCCTACAACTTTCTCAATACGCTGGCGGGGCCTTTTGATTTTCTCGATCCGAACTACCCGCTGCCGCAGCATGTTTGCGAGGTCACCTACGACCTGATTCAGCGCAATGCGCTCAGGCTAGACCCGTCAGCCAACGACGACATGGTGCTGACCTTCCACGATTCCTGCAACGTTTAGCGCGGATCGCGCATGGGCAACTTCGAGGGCGGACAGTTCGTGATACCGCGCGAAGTGATCAAGGCGAGTTGCAACCATTATTACGATATGCCTGCCGACACCATCGAGGAAGCAACCTTTTGTTGCGGCGGCGGCGGCGGCCTGTTAACCGATGACCTGGTCGAGCTGCGCGTCAAGGGCTCCTTGCCGCGCATGGAAGCTTTGAAACAGGTAGTGGACGACCACGGCGTGACCCACCTGGCGGCGATCTGCGCG
>CALJQI010000387.1 GCA_937980285.1 uncultured Gammaproteobacteria bacterium
GGAGATCGTGTCCGGCGTGCTGGCCGATGAATGTGCATCCCTGATGACCGAATTTTTCGCCGGCAAACGCGCATCGAAGAAATAAGCTCCCGGCCGACGCCCGCTATCGCGTTTAAGCCGGGGCCTCAGAATAGGGGCCGGTACTGGCAAGATACCCGCTTTCGCGGGTATGACTCCAGGTGCGGGTATGACTCCAGGTGCGGGTATGACTCCAGGTGCGGGTATGACTCCAGGTGCGGGTATGACTCCAGGCGCGGGTATGACTCCAGGCGCGGGTATGACTCCAGGTGCGGGTATGACTCGAGGTGCGGGTATGACTACAGGCGCGGGTATGACTCCAGGTTCGACAATTAGCCTTGACCTGGAATTTGCTTATAGGCTCGGCGCCAGCGGCGCGACCTCCTGTTTCGGCTTGATGTCGCTCGCCTCGCGCAGCGCCCTGGTCTCGAAGCCGATCAGGTATTCGTAGTACTGGCGGATATTTTCCACATACTTGACCGGCTCCCAGCCGCGCGCATAGCCGTATTTGGTTTTCTTGTACCATTTCTTGCGTGCCAGTAACGGCAGGTTTTCCTTGAGGTCGATCCATCGATTCGGATCTCCGCCGCGGCTCTCGGTGATAATACGGGCATCCTCGACGTGGCCGAAGCCGACATTGTAGGCCGCCAGCGCAAACCAGGTTCGGTCCGGTTCGGGGATATGCGTCGGAACTCGCTTGTGCACCCGGGCGATATACTTCGAGCCCCCGCGGATGCTCTGCGCGGCATCCAGCCGGTTCTTGACCTTCATTTGCTTCGCCGTGTTCAGGGTCAGCATCATCAGACCGCGTACTCCGGTGGGCGACTTGGCGCGCTCGTTCCAGAGGGACTCCTGGTAGCCGATGGAAGCCAGCAGACGCCAGTCGATTCCGACCTCGTCCGCCGCCTGGCGGAACAGGGTCTCGTATCGTGGCAAGTGCGTCTTGATGCGCCGGGTGAAGGTTCGAATATCCGAGTAATTGAATTTTTCGACGTGACTGTAATGCCGGTGCACCAACTGCTCGAGCCGGCCGTCTTTTTCGATTTCCGCGAAAAAATTATCGATCGCCGTTGCCAGACTGTCGTCATCGCTGTAATTGAAAGCCCAGCGCAGCTGCCGCGGTTCCCCGAGCTCGAAGGCAACGCGTAATTCGGGGAAGTAGCGCCGCTGCAGCGCTATTTCGTGTGAATCGGCCAGGATATAATCCACGTCGCCGGCATCGACCTGTTCGATCAATTCCTCGGCCGCGATATCGTCGACTTCGACCCAGTTCAGGTCGGGATATTGCTCCAGCAGGCCGTGCAGCAACTTTACATGTGCGGTGCCGCTGATGACCTTTAACGATCCCCCGCGTAGATTGCTGACTTTGCGTGGACGGTCCGCCTTGAACTTGCGGTACAGCACCTGGTTGCTGACCTGGTAGTAACGCGGACCGTAGGCGACCGAGCGGCTGAAACTGGATTCACCCCGGGACAGGCCGGCGGCGGCGATGTCGCCGCTGCCGAACAACAGTTCCGGATATATATCGCTGAAACTCGGCACCGTGACGAAACGCGCCTTGACGCCAATCGATTCTGCGAACCAGGTCGCCAGGTGATACTCGAAGCCGTTGGGCCCGTCGATATCCTGGTAGTAGGTCGTGGCACTGTTGAGCGTCAGGACGTTGAGATAGCCACGCTGTTTGATCTTGTCGAGCGTACTGTGGGTCTTGCTATCGATGCCGGGCGACACGATCAGGATGGCCAGCACCGCTAACGCCGCAACCAGGCCTGATATCAGTTGAATTCGATGGGCAAATGGGGAAAGCTCGACCACAGGCTATCCTCGGTTTACGCACAGACTACTGTCTGCGGGTAAACACCCATTCGCGCTCACCGGACAGCTTCGGACTAAAACGGTACCCCTCGTAGTCGAAATCCTTGAGGCCTTCCGGTGCGTCGATTTTGTGATCGATCAGGTAACGCGCCATCAAACCGCGCGCCTTCTTGGCGAAGTACTGGATGAATTTATAGTCGCCGTTGCGATACTCCTTGAAGGCGGGGGTGATAATTTCAGCCTTTAGCTGTTTCGTTTTAATCGACTTGAAATACTCGCCCGAGGCAAGATTGATCAGGGTTTTCGAAGCCGCCTGCCTGAATTCCTTGTTGAGCTCCTCGGTGATCCGTCCATTCCAGAACTGATACAGGTTACTGCCCTGCTCGGTAGTCAGCCGGGTCCCCATTTCGAGGCGGTAGGGCTGCATCAGGTCGAGCGGGCGCAACAGGCCATATAATCCCGAGAGTATGCGCAAATGATCCTGGGCAAACTCGATATCCGCCGGAGACAGGCTGTAGGCATCGAGCCCGAGATAAACATCCCCCTTGAAAGCAAACAGCGCCTGGCGGGCGTTTTCCGGCTTGAACGGGGTTTTCCACTGCTTGAAACGTTGCTGGTTCAGTTCGGCGAGGTTGTCGCTGACGCTCATGAGCCTGGAGATATCGGCGCTCGACAGCTCGCGCAAACGCTTCACCAGCTTGCGCGACTGGGTCAAATGCGTCGGCTGGGTATAGGCTTCGGTTACCGGCGGCGTCTCGAAATCCAGGGTTTTGGCGGGTGAGATTACGGTTAACATATGGCTTCGACCCAGGAAAAAGGCGAATGTTACCAAAAATATCGAGGCCATTTAGTGATTTTCGTTGCAACTCGCGAAATGGGAAAGGCTGCTTTGGCCACCCGGGCGGATCCCTGGAACGGCGAAATCCAGCTAAATAATCGGATAAATGCGACTTTTCTATGTATATCAGGCAGTTAAGAGTAGTGTCGAAAATGTGCAGGTTATCGTGACGTCCGCCGTGATCAAGGCCCCGGATATTGCCTGGATTAGCATGATCATGTAGGCTGTGCGCCCGGTTCGGTAGAGCTGTCCTTATGATCGACAAATACCGGGAGCGATAATCACAGGTTAAGCCGGCCCCGCAGCTGCGAGGGCAGCGATAACCCGAGTATCGAACAGACCGAAGTAAGCAACTAAAGCGTACAAAGCGATCCCGCATTGTAGCTAGCAGAATCCGGAGAGGTGTCCGAGTGGTTGAAGGAGCACGCCTGGAAAGTGTGTATACGTTAATAGCGTATCGAGGGTTCGACTAATTGCGCAGCAATTAGGACCGCCGCAGGCGCCCCCGCAGGGGGTCGCAACG
>CALJQI010000388.1 GCA_937980285.1 uncultured Gammaproteobacteria bacterium
CTCGAGGTCGAGTTCGTTGGTTTCGTTTTCGTTTTTACTCAGGTCTCGGAGGAAGGTTTTCAGCTCGCTCTGCTGCGACGGGTCCACCATGTCGATAATCGGCGTGCCTTCGAGTTCGTCGAAATCCGCGTTGCCGAACAAGTCCATATAGACTTCGTTGGCGAAAATATGCATGCCTTCATGCACGTAGGCGACCGCGTCCTTGGAATTCGACAGCAGGTTCTGGCAGCGTTTTTCGCTTTCCTGGAAATCCAGCTCGAGGCGCATCGCTCGTCGCCAGATGTTGATATTGTAGGACTCGCGCTTGATTACCTGGATCAGGTGTTCGAGGCTGTCGCTGGCGACCACGTCCTGGGCGCCCTCGTCGATCGCCGCGACGATGACATCGGTGTTCACCTTCTTCGCCATCGCGATCAGGGCTACGTGCCGCCCGCACTCGCTGATCAAGTGTTGCGCCTGGCTGAGCGCGAAATCCGGCAGGTCGATGGAGAAAAGCACCAGGTCCAGCGTTTTATTCTCGAGAATCTCGCACATGTCCTCGCTGTCCTCGGCGAACTCCGCGCGCACGTGCATGCCCGTTGCGCGCAGTGAGCTGGTGATCTGTTCTGCCTTGTGAAAGCCCTCGTCTACGATCAGCAGGCGAATCAGCTTTTCTTCGGTTTCCATAAATTTAAAGCGTTGATGAAACTACGGTTATTTAGAAGTAATAATAGCGGATAAATTTCGAATCAAACATATATTCCGGTATGATTGGCGTTTTTTTAATCGGGGCGGTAATGGCAAGTTACAGCACTAACGAATTTCGCGGCGGATTGAAGATCATGATCGATGGCGATCCCTGCGCGATCATCGAAAACGAGTTCGTCAAACCCGGCAAGGGACAGGCGTTTAATCGCGTCAAGATTCGTAATCTCAAAACCGGGCGGGTACTCGACAAAACTTTCAAATCGGGCGAATCGGTCGATGCCGCGGATGTCGTCGATACCGAGATGCAGTACCTCTACAGCGATGGCGAGTTCTGGCATTTCATGGATCCGCAAAGCTATGAACAGCAGGCTGCCGACAGTAACGCCGTCGGCGACGCCAAACAGTGGCTGAAGGCGCAGGACAGCTGCGAAGTTACCCTCTACAACGGCAGCCCGATCGGGGTCACGCCGCCCAACTTCGTCGAGCTCGAAATCACCGATACCGATCCAGGCCTGAAGGGCGACACTGCCCAGGGCGGCACCAAGCCGGCCACGCTGGAAACCGGTGCCGTGGTCAAGGTGCCGCTGTTCCTCGAGATCGGCGAACTGGTCAAGGTCGACACCCGTTCGGGCGAGTACATGTCGCGGGTAAAAAAGTAATACAGCCCGCATGAACTGGCAACCGAGCGCGAGCCTCGACGCCATTCGCCAGCGCGCCCGTATCTATCGCCAGATACGGGCTTTTTTCAATACCCGCGGCTGCCTCGAGGTCGATACCCCGGTACTGATGCCGACCACCGGCACCGATGTCAATATCGACTCGCTGGAGGTTGCAGGCGTCGATCCCAGTCTTTACCTGCAAACCTCTCCCGAGTACGCGATGAAGCGCCTGCTGGCCGCCGGCAGCGGTTCGATTTTCCAGATTTGCCACGCCTTTCGAAAAGGCGAGGCGGGCCGGCGGCATAATCCCGAGTTCAGCATGCTGGAGTGGTACCGCGTCGGTTACGACTACCAGCAGTTAATGGATGAAATTGAACTGCTGATCACAACGCTGAGCCTGTCCCGCTGCGAATTCCAGCGCCTCAGCTACCGTGAGCTGTTCCGACAAAGCTTACAGCTCGAGATAGACGTGATAACGATCGAGGCATTACGCGAGCGCTGTGAAAAACTGGTTCCCGGCACCGACAGCAGCGAGCTGGATACCGATCAGTGCCTCGACCTGTTGCTGGCGATGGCGATTGCGCCGACATTGCAGGGTTATCTGTTCGTCTACGATTATCCGCTATCCCAGGCCGCGCTGGCACGACCCAGCGAGCGGGACGCAAGCGTCGCCGAGCGCTTCGAATTGTTCTATAACGGGCTCGAACTCGCCAACGGTTTCTCCGAGTTGACCGATGCTGCGCAGCAGCGCGCGCGCTTCGAGGAGGATAACCGTGTGCGCAGGTCGCGCGGTTTGCGACAGCTCGAAATCGACGAGCGCCTGCTGGCCGCGCTCGAATCCGGCATGGAGGATTGCGCCGGCGTCGCGCTCGGTCTCGATCGTCTGCTGATGGTCCTGCTCGAGCTCGACTCCATCGACGAAGTCCTCACTTTCCGCAACTGAACACCCTTCGACGGCACAGCCATGGAGAGGCTTTTTCGGGAACGCCGTAGATACGTCCATGTAGGCTCGTGCGCCGGATGCGGATCACGACTTCCCTGTCGCGCAACGCCCCGAAAAACCTTGCCAACGTCCACACCTAAGGCTGCAGTGAATTTTTAGATATTGACTTCGATAGTTCATGCCTAAAGATGGTCAGGCAATTTTCAGTTGAATTAGTGCGGATGGCTAGATAATTGGTGGCTGTCTCGGAGTGAGATTCGCAAAAGTGTCGCGAGGCATGGATGCCGCGGTCCGACGCATCGGGCGCCAAGCGATCACAGGGATGTGCCGACCGGCGCAGAGCGCCGGTCGGAAGCGTCTTTTGCAAATCTCACTCCGAGAAAGCCTTTGAAACTATCACAGAAGGGATCAGAATTCCCCCGAAAGGAATCCGTTCTAGTTCGGGAAGTGGCCGATCAACTGGCCCATTTTGACCGCCTGGCCGGGGCTGATGTGGGGCAGCCATTCGACGTTTTTGCCGGTAAGCAGGATGACGGTCGAGCCCATGTTGAAGCGGCCCATTTCGGCGCCCTTGTCTATTTCCTTGCGCGTATGGCTATAGTCGAACTCGCTGACTTTCTTGCCGCGCGGCGGCGTGACCAGCCCGCTCCACACGGTTTCGATAGCGGCGACATTGATCGCCCCGACAAGAACCATCACCATCGGTCCGGCGCTGGTTTCGAAGTAACAGGCGAGGCGTTCGTTGCGTGCAAACAGGCGCGGAATTTCGGCGACCGTCCACGGCGCGACGCTAAACAGGCGTCCCGGCACGTGAATCATTCTGACCATGTTCGCGTCCAGCGGCATATGCAGCCGATGATAATTGTGAGGCGCGAGATAAATCGTCGCGAATTGTCCATCGGCGAACTCGGCGGCCATGGTTTTATCGCCGCCGAGCAGTTCTAGCGCGCTATAGCCGCGTCCCTTGGCCTGCATGATGGCGCCTGCCCGAATCGGACCGGCCTGCGAAACCGTGCCGTCGCAGGGGCAGGCGAGGGTGTTGTCGCCGGGCACGATGGGGCGGATGTTATCCTTTAAGGGGCGTGTAAAAAACTCGTTGAAAGTCTGGTAATAACCGATTTCGGACTCCGCCGCCTCTTCCATGTCGACGCCGTAGCGTTCGACGAACCACTTGATCATCAGCGGCACCTGCGGGCCGCGTAAGCGAGCGATGAAGTACACCACCCGCGATACCGCGTGATGCGGCATGGCGATAAAAAGCGCCTTGAGAAATTTCTGTTTTCTGGTCAGTTCGGCCACGTTTATTTTCTTACCGTCATTTCCAGCTCCTGCGTGGAGCCATCGTTATACTCGAGGATGATGCGATGCGTTTCACCGGGACGGGTTGGTTGCACCGGCTGCATCATCATTAAATGTAGACCACCCGGCGCCAGTTGCACGGTTTCCCCGGCGGCGATCGTCAGATCCCTGACCTGTTCCATGCGCATCATGCCGTCCTGCATCAGCGTGCGGTGAATTTCCACGCTGGCAAAGCTGTCGCTGTGAATTTCGACAATGCTGACGGCCTGCGCCTGTGGATTGTGAATCGTCATGTAACCCGCGCGCACCGGCACCGGCGGCGGCAGGTTCTTGATCCAGGCTTCGTTATATTCGAGTTCGGCGTATGCGCTCGAAGGCAGCAGCAGCGCAAGAATCATGATCAAACGGAACATCGTGGACTAACGGATGCTAGTTATATTCGACGATGCGTGTCATATCGCGCGCCATCACCGCCGCATCATGCGGCGCGCCGAACAATCCGGCGAACTCGGCTTGCGGATTTACCAGCACGATTGCGGCGCTATGGTCGACATCGTATGCAGGGCTGCCCTCGACACGGTTACGAATCGCGTGCGCAATCCCGAGCGAGCGGGTCAGAGGCTGGAGTTGATCCATTTGCGCGGTGGCGCCGGTAAAATCCGGATTGAAATAACTGACGTAACTCGCCAGTATCCCGGGCTTGTCGCGATCGGGATCGACCGAGACGAAGTAAACGCGCAGCGCGTTGCTAACGTCCGGGTCGTCGATTGCCTGCAGCATGTCGTTCAGGGTTTGCAGGCTGGTGGGGCAGATATCGGGGCAGTGGGTGTAGCCGAAAAATATCAGGTTCCATTTGCCGTTCAGGCTCTCCCGGGTCAACGGCTGATCGTTATGGTCGCGCAGCTCGAATTCCGGCAAAGCGCGCGCCTGCTCGCCCAGCCAGGTGGCGGCCTCGAGTTCGATCGACCGGTTATTGCTGATAACCCAGGACATCGCGAAGCCAAACACAAGGGCCAGAACTGCGACAGCTACAATCCGCATAGCGCACCAGCCTGCCGCCGCGGTCGCCGATATACTCGCTGCGGCGAATTGTTCGGATTGACAATACTCGATTTATTCATGGTCGTTATGGTGTAAAATCCGCGGCATTATATTTCAACTGGTATCAAACACAACGTGTCGATTCCCGAACCCTTGCAAGTCCTGTCGACGATACGGGACTTCGTTCGCTGGGGCAGTAGCGAATTCCTGCGCAATGAGCTCGTTTTCGGCCACGGCTTTGTCAATGCGCTGGACGAAGCCAGGTACCTGGTGTTGCACGCGCTGTCCCTGCCTTACGACTGGCCCGATTCCTACCTCGACGCGAGCCTCACTGTCGACGAACGCGCCAGCGTGATCGAGGTTTTGCGGCATCGTGTCGATTCACGCCAGCCGGCGGCTTATATCACGCGTGAATCCTGGTTTTGCGGCCTGCGGTTTTATGTCGATGAGCGCGTGCTGGTGCCGCGCTCGCCGATCGCGGAGCTGATTTCGAATCACTTCGAACCCTGGATCGATAGCCGCCGGGTTAACCGGATTCTCGATTTGTGCACCGGCAGCGGCTGTATCGCGATCGCCGCCAAGTACCAGTTCCCCGAGGCCGAGGTTTGCGC
>CALJQI010000389.1 GCA_937980285.1 uncultured Gammaproteobacteria bacterium
TTCCATGCGTCCGCGAAAATCCGGCGTCAGTATCTCGATCTGGATATCCGGATTGAGCTTACGGGTTTCGACGATGCACTCGACGAAATGCCCGGCGCCACCGTCGCGCAGGTCGTCGCGATCGACAGAAGTAATGACGACATAGCGCAGGCCCATGGCCTTGATGGTGGTGGCGAGATTTGCCGGCTCGGCTGTATCCAGCGGATTGGGCCGGCCATGCCCGACATCGCAGAACGGGCAGCGCCGTGTGCAGATATCACCCATGATCATAAAGGTCGCAGTGCCCTTGGAAAAACATTCGCCGAGGTTGGGACAGGAAGCTTCCTCGCAGACGGTATACAGGCTGCCTTCACGCAGCCGGGCCTTGAGCTGCTTTACCCGGTCGCCGGTGGGCGCCTTGGCGCGAATCCAGGGCGGTTTGCGCTGTACCGATTTCGACGGCACGACCTTGATCGGAATACGCGCGACCTTGTCCGCCCCCTTGAGTTTAACGCCCTGCACTACCTGATTTTTTTTCACTTAAATGTCCGATAAGTTTGCTGGCGAGTTTTTCACCGACGGCGTCGACATCGTCTTCGATTCCAAAATCAAGCAACCGGGTTACCGCGAGACCCTGATAACCGCAGGGGTTGATGCGCGCAAACGGCTCCAGCTCGACGTCGACATTGAGACTCAGGCCATGATAACAACATCCTTTTCGAATACGCAATCCGAGCGCCGCGATCTTGGCATCGCCGACATAAACCCCCGGCGCGCCCGTACGGGTCCGCGCGTCGATACCGTAGTCCCGCAGCAGGTCGATCACCGATTGCTCGATCACCGCGACCAGAGCCTTGACACCGAGCCCCAGGCGCATGATATCGAGCAGGCAATACAGCACCAGCTGGCCGGGGCCGTGATAGGTGACCTGCCCGCCGCGATCGATTTGCACCACCGGAATATCGCCCGGCGCCAGCAGATGCTCGGGTTTACCGTTAAGGCCCTGGGTAAATACCGCGGCATGCTCGGTGATCCACAACTCGTCGGCGGTATCTTGGTCGCGCGCGTTGGTGAAATCCTGCATCGCCTGCCAGGTTTCCCGGTAAATCGAACGGCCCAGATTTTTAACCCGCATCGAAATCTGCGACAGCGTGGGTTAAAGCGTCATTACCACATGCTCACAGTCGTACAGGTCCTGGTAAATCTCTTCCAGCTGTTTTTGACTGTAAACGGTAAAGGTCAGCGTCAATGACAGGTACTTGCCGCCCTTGCTGCTGCGTCGACGCACGTCGATGTGCTCGGCCTGCGGGCATCGCGCCCGCACCAGCTCGAGCACTACGGATTCGAATTCATCGGAATGACCGCCAAGCACCTTGAGCGGAAATCGACTGGGGTATTCGATCAGCCCCAGGCCGGACTCGCCGATGTCATCCTCGGCGGTCATCAGCGAAACATCAACTTGATGCTATCCATTGCCCTGACGAAAAAACTGCCCTCGGCGACATCCTGCATCGCCACGATATCCTCGCTCAGCATCAACTCGTCGTCGAGCTTGATATTGACCTGGCCGAGCTGTTGACCGCGGGTTACCGGGGCCGCGATCTCACGATCGACTTCCATGGAGGCATCGAGATCGCGGTAGCGGCCTCGCGGTATGGTGATATGGATATCCTTGCCGACCCCGAGGCTGACCTGCTCCTGGCCGCCATACCAGATACGCGCTGTTTTCAGCACCTCATCGGCGCGGTAAAGCTTGTGGGTTTCATAAAACCGGAAACCGTAGTTCAACAGCGATTGGCTGCTCTGGGTTCGCGCCTTGTCAGAATCGGCTCCCAGCACCACCGAGATCAGGCGCATGTCGTCGCGCTGGGCCGAAGCCACCAGGCAAAAGCCGGCGGACTCGGTGTGGCCGGTTTTGACCCCGTCGACGGTCTCGTCACGCCATAACAGGCGGTTGCGGTTGAATTGGCGTATCTTGTTGAATGTGTATTCGCGCTCCCGGTAGTGGCGGTAAGACTCGGGGAAATCACGGATGACCGCGCCGGTTAGAATCGCGATATCGCGCGCACTGCTATAGTGATCCTCGTGCGGCCACCCGGTTGCGTTGACGAAATTGGTATTTTGCATACCCAGCAACTGCGCCTGGTGATTCATATACCCGGCAAAAGCGGATTCGGAACCGGCAATATGTTCGGCCAGCGCCACGCTGGCGTCGTTGCCGGACTGAATGATCAGGCCCTTGAGCAAATCCTCGACAGCGACCTGCTTGCCGACCTCGACAAACATCTTCGACCCCTTCATGCGCCAGGCTTTTTCACTGATAGTGACTTTTTCATCGAGCGTAATATCGCCATCGGCAATGGCCTTGTCGACCAGGTAAGCGGTCATCAGCTTGGTGATGCTGGCGGGCTCGATATGCTTGTCCGGGTCCTTTTCGGCAAGCACTCTGCCCGAATCGAAATCGACCAGAAAATAACTGCTGGCATTGAGCGTCGGTGGATTGGGAATGGGTTTGGCGGCGGCCCAGCTGGAACCTGGAAAAACGACGGTCAGAACTGCAACAAAAAGCGAAACGATCTTCATGGAAACCTGGGGGTTAGTGGGCTTGGAAAAGTGTCGCGATTGTAGCGATCACGGCTATTGCTCTCAAGGATTATCCGCTGCGGCATTGCGACAACTGGCAGGCTATTCCTGCACCACGATTCGCGCGGTCTGGAAACCCTTGCCCTTGAGGCGCTGGACGATTGCGTTGGCTTCATCGATATCAAACAGGGGGCCGACACGGACCCTGTAGAATAGCCCGTTTTCGGTTTCCAGTTTCGATATACTCGCCGAGGACTCGTTGGCGGCGTGCAATACGCGCATCAGCTTACTGGCGTTGACCTGGCTCGAGAAAGAGCCCATCTGGATAAATAGCGGCACGTCCTTCGCCGCCTGTTCGGTCAACGGTATGGTTCGTACCACGCTGCTGGGCCTGGTCTGACCCTTCTGCACGACGCTGATCTCGACGTTGGCGGTACCCGGTCCCTTGACGCCGAGTTTCTTCGCCGCCGCATAGGACAGATCGATGATGCGCCCTGAAATAAACGGGCCACGGTCGTTGACCCGAACCACCGCGCTGCGCCCGTTATCGAGATTTTTGACATGCACATATACCGGCAGCGGCAGGGTTTTATGCGCCGCGGTCATATCGTGCATATTATAAGTCTCGCCGCTGGAGGTCTTGCGCCCGTGAAACTTGATCCCGTACCAGGAAGCAATACCGCGCTGCACGAAACCCTCGGCGCTATCGAGCACGTAGTAACGCTTGCCATGCACGACATAGGACGACGGGTTACCCAGCTTCGACTTTTTGGTCGATGCGGTCTTCGTCGGCTTCACCCCGTCGCGTTCGCCGACAGGCACGCCGAAAGTACAGGCGCCAAGCACTAATGGAATCACCAGGCAAAGGGGGAGTCTGACGTTCATGCCGTCTTTTTAAATTGGTGACTGATCAACTTGGCCAACTGGTAAACCGCCATCGCATAAAGCTCGCTACGGTTGTAACGCGTGATCACATAAAAATTCTGGAACCCGGCCCAGTACTCCGGGTGATCGCGCTGCTGCAGCTTGACCAGCGCTACCGGCGTTTCCTCGCCAATGGTGAAATCAGAGGTCAGGCCGCTGCGTTTCAGGTCCGCCCACTTGTGCTCGGGTTTGACGCCCGGCTCGATAGAATCGATTGAATTGTTTTCCACCGCCTCCAGCGGGCGCGCCACTCGCCCGTCGCGCTGCCATCCGTGTTTGACGAAATAGTTGGCGACGCTGCCGGTGATATCGGCAATGCTATCGAACAGGTCGGTCTTGCCATCCTGGTCAAAATCGATCGCATAGTTGCGATAACTGGACGAAATGAATTGCGGCATTCCCATAGCGCCGGCGTATGAGCCGCGTAACGAGCGCGCGTCGAAACCCTGCTCCCTGGCTAGCAGCAGGAACTGCTCCAGTTCACGGGTAAAAAAACTGGCGCGGCGCGGGTAGTCGAAAGCCAGCGTCACCAGGCTATCGAATACCGGATCCTTACCTTTATAAATGCCGTAGAAGGTTTCCACGCCGATAATCGCGACGATGATTTCCGGGGGCACACCGGTTTTCTCGCTGACCTGGGTTAACATCTCCCGGTTCTCCCGCCAGAACTTCACGCCGAGATCGACACGTTTGTCCTTGATGAATATCCGGCGATACTGGTACCAGTCGAGTTCCTTCTCCGCCGGTTTATCCAGTTTTGCGAACAGGTGCTCCTGTTTTTCGACCTGGGAAAACAACTGTACCAGTTCGTCTTCACTGTAGTCGGTTTCGGCAGCCATGCGCTGCACGAACGCGGCCACATCCTCGCGACCCTGGTAATCTCCGCCAGGAATTTCCAGCGCCGACACCTGCGACGCCGTCAACAAACCGAGTATAAGAGCAAGCTTTTTCATCAAACCAGAAACCGTTTCGCCGATCGAATCGACATGATTAAACCAAAACCCATCATCAGGGTTACCATTGAAGTACCGCCATAGCTGATCAGCGGCAAGGGCACGCCGACTACCGGCAGCATACCGGCAACCATGCCGGTATTGACAAATAAATAGACAAAAAATGTCAGGCTAAGTGCGCCCGCCAGCAGTCGACCGAAATTTTCGTCGGAATGCGCGGCGATATAAAGCCCCCTGAAGATAATGGACAGGTAAATCAGTAGCAATACGACGCTGCCGAAGAATCCGAACTCCTCACCAAAAACCGAAAAAATAAAATCGGTCGAGCGCTCGGGAATAAAGTCCAGCTGCGACTGCGTACCATTCAGCCAGCCCTTGCCATAAACGCCGCCTGAGCCGATGGCAATCTTGGACTGGATGATGTGATACCCCGAACCCAGGGGATCACTTTCAGGATCCAGCAGCGTTAATATGCGCTTACGCTGATAATCGTGCAATGCAAATTTCCACAATAGCGGCGCCATTGCCGAAAACAGAACGCCGAGGCTGATGATGATGCGCCAGCGAACCCCGGCCAGGAACAACACGAAAAAACCGGCGCTGCCGACCAGGATAGCGGTGCCGAGGTCGGGTTGACGCGCGATCAAAATCACCGGAATCAACACCAGCACCGAGGAAACCGCCAGCTCCTTGAAGCCTACCGGCAGCACCCGGTTGGCAAGATAGGTCGCGACAATCATCGGCACCGCGAGCTTCAGGATTTCGGAAGGCTGGAATCGGATAAAACCCAGGTCCAGCCATCGCTGTGCGCCCTTGCCGACTTCTCCGAAGAACATGACCGCGACCAG
>CALJQI010000390.1 GCA_937980285.1 uncultured Gammaproteobacteria bacterium
GAAATGTCCATCAATGGCCACAGATCCTGCGCTTCGCGCGGATTCAGCAAATGCATTTCGAGGCCAAAGGAATGCGCCGTGGTGGCCTGTCGTTTGACCTCGATCCAGCGTTGCTCGTTGCAGGCGAGGCGCAGGCCGCCATTCATTTTCCAGCCGGTGGCGAGCCCGGTTTCCTGTTCCAGGGTTTTGTACAGTTCAACCGAATAGCCGAGCAACTGGGTGACGTTGGCATTGGTGCGCAACTGCCCGACCAGCCCGGCGGCATGGAAGGTCGAGCCCGAGGTCAGTTTGTGCTTTTCCAGCAGAACTACATCGTTACAACCCATTTTCGCCAGGTGATAGGCGGTCGAGCAACCGATGATGCCGCCGCCGATAATAACGATTTTTGCCTGCCCCGGGATTTCCGTTTTCTGATTCATTTTATTCGAGTCCGTATTCACGTTTACGCCGATCCGCCCAGGCGTTGATCAAGCGATCGGAAATGATCGCGATAAAGGCGACACAGACGCCAGCGATGATGCCCCTGCCGGTATCGGCCTTGGTTAGCGCGATATACACTTCCTGCCCGAGTTCGCGCGTGCCCACCAGCGCGGTGATTACCAGCATGGATAAAGCCATCATGATGGTCTGATTGACCCCGAGCATGATGTGCGGCAGCGCCAGCGGTATCTGCACCTTGCGCAATAGTTGGCCGCGAGTGCAGCCGGCCTGCAGCGAGGCCTCGATCAGTTCGGACGAAATGTGGCGGATACCGTGATCGGTATAGCGAATAATGGGTGTGATCGCATAGGCGATGACCGCGAGCATCGCGGCAAAATCACCGACCCGGAAAAGCATGACCACCGGCATCAGGTAAACGAAACTGGGCAGTGTCTGCAGGGTGTCGATGATCACGCTGACGACGCGGTGAACGCGATCGTTGCGCGCCGCCAGGATTCCGATCGGAATGCCGATCAGGCAGGCGATGATGACCGACAGTCCGCACAGGTAAAGCGTCACCATGGCCTTGGTCCACAATCCGACGACCGCGATGAATGCGGTCAGGCTCGCGGTCAGCGCTCCCAGGCGCCAACCGCCGAGCTGCCAGCCGCCGAGTCCGACCATGGCGACCACCGCGATCCATGGCAGTGACAGCAAAAAGCGTTTGAACGGCACCATGATGTTGAGCAGCAGGAAATTCTTGAAGTTTTCCAGGGCGTCGAAGTAATTGACATTGATGTAGCGCACCAGGTCACTCCAGACGGCGCCGGTGGTGATTTGCCAGTTTTCGGGGTAAGTGTTCAACAGCGGCAGGTAAATGCCCAGCAGCCAGGTCGAGACGACGATGGCGCCGAACAGGATGGCATGAGGGTGCCGCTGCCACAGGCTTTGGTCACTGACGCTATGCATCGGCGGGGCGCGATTGGCATAGGCCTGGCTAAGCCGGTCGAGCGCGATCGCAAGCAGGGTAATCGCGACCCCTGCCTCGACGCCTTCGCCGATTTTGAGTCGCCTGAGTGCGGTCAGCACGTCGTAACCGAGCCCACCGGCGCCGATCATCGAGGCGATGATGACCATGTTCAGCGATAGCATCACCACCTGGTTGACGCCGACCATGAGCGAATGCTTGGCCGATGGCAGCAACACCTTCCACAGCAGCTGCCGGCGCGAGCAACCCGCCATGGCGCCGGCTTCGACCACCTCGGCGCTGACCTGTGACAGCGCCAGTAGCGTGACCCTGACCATCGGCGGCATCGCGTAGATGATGGTCGCGATCATCGCCGATACCGGGCTGAAGCCGAATAGCAGCAACACCGGCACCAGGTAGGCGAACACCGGCACCGTCTGCATGAGGTCGAGTATCGGTATCAGCAGCATGCGAAAACTGTGCGAGCGGTGGCCGAGTATGCCGAGCAGCATGCCGCCGACGACGCCGATCGGTACCGCGATGATGATCGAGCTGAGCGTTACCATCGCGCTGTCCCACTGGCCGAAAGTCACCAGGTAGGTAAAACAGGCACCGACCAGTAACGCCAGCTTCCAGTCGCGCGCGTAATGTCCGAGCAGCATCGCGCCGGCGATCAACGCAACCCATGATATCCGCGGGAACACCTGTACCGCGTCGCTACCGACCCCGCTCAGGAATCCGGTCGATAACACGCTCTTGACCAGAATGTAGGGCTGTTCGACCAGCCAGGCGATCCAGCGGGTGAAATCCTTGAAGGTAAACAGGCCGAGGTCGAAACTGTTGATCAACCACTTCATGAAGCTGGTGATCCAGCCGGCCAGCGGCAGTTGCCAGCCGCGCGGATACTTGAACGCCCAGGGCCACCATTCCTGTGCCACCATTAGCAGTACAGTTGCCGCGATAACCGCAATCCAGAGCAGCAACCAGCGATTAAGCCTCAGCGAAACCGGACCGCTTATCGAAAGCGCGGCGTTGTTCATCGTTTCCTTTGTGCCGGCGACAACAGGTCGATCACCACGTTACGCGGCAACTCGCCAACGGTCGTACCCTGTTCATCCTGCACCGCAAATACCGCACCGCTATCGGCATTTAGAATGTTATCGAGTTGCGTTTCGATCGCCATTTCCGCCATCACCGTGCCGGCATAGCTATCCGACTCGAGCGGGCGCATCAACGCGCCTGCGCTCAGCACCTTGGCGCGTGGAATGCCCTGGGTAAACTCCTCGACGTAGTCAGTGGCGGGGTTTAGCACCAGTTGTTCCGGCGTACCGATCTGGATGATAGCGCCGTCTTTCATGATGGCGATGCGGTCGGCGAGGCGGATTGCCTCTTCGAAGTCGTGTGTGATAAACACGATAGTCTTGTGTAAAACGTTTTGCAGGCGTATGAATTCGTCCTGCATTTCACGCCGTATCAGCGGGTCCAGTGCCGAAAACGGTTCGTCGAGAAACCAGATATCGGGTTCTGCCGCGAGCGAGCGCGCGATTCCGAC
>CALJQI010000391.1 GCA_937980285.1 uncultured Gammaproteobacteria bacterium
TCCGAATTACCGCCGAAATAGACGACCGCTCTATCTTTCCCCGGATTCAATACCCAGCCATGCAGCCGCAGGCCGCGGTTGTCGACGATCACATTCTGCGCCTCGAACGACGGATCGACGGCTACCGGAAAGTAGATCAGCTTGCGCTGGAAAAGGTACAGGAACGCCGCCAGCAGTAAGTAGATGCCGAGCAGCAGCAGGGCGATATAAACGATTTCTTGCATGGGGAATTATCATAATCCCAGGCGGGATTTTCTGGTATTCTCTGCATCCTGAACCTGTGCCCGGCTATAGTACACAAGCAGCGATACATGAACAAACTCGAACAGTTAAAATCCATGACCCAGGTAGTAGCCGATACTGGCGACCTGGACGCCATGCAGCAGTATCAACCGCAGGACGCCACCACCAACCCGTCACTGCTGTTCAAGGCCGCCGATCTGCCGCGTTACCAGCCGTTGCTCGACGAAGCCCAGCGCTGGGGGCGAGAGCAGGGCGGCAGCCCGGCATCGCGCGCCGCCGCCGCGGGAGATTACCTGTCGGTCAGTATCGGCCTCGAGATCCAGAAAATCGTGCCGGGAAGAGTCTCCACCGAGGTAGACGCGCGACTGTCCTTCGACCGTGAGGCGACCATCGCGCGCGCGCGCCGGATTATCGATCTCTATGAAAGCCGCGGCAGCAATCGAAGTCGCGTACTGATCAAGATTGCCTCCACCTGGGAGGGCATCCAGGCGGCGCGCGAGCTGGAACAGGAGAATATCAATTGCAACCTGACCCTGTTATTCGGCTTCGCGCAGGCGGTGGCCTGCGCAGAAAGCGGGGTACACCTGATTTCGCCTTTTGTAGGACGTATTCTCGACTGGCATTTGAAGGCCAGCGGGGAGACCTCGATCGTGGCAGAAAAGGACCCTGGCGTGTTGTCGGTGACCCGTATCTACAACTACTACAAGCAGCATGGCTACGACACCGTGGTGATGGGGGCGAGTTTTCGCAATACCGGGGAAATCGAACAGCTCGCCGGCTGCGATCGGCTCACCATCAGCCCGGCGCTGATGCAGCAGCTGTCGGACGACGAGTCGCTGTTGACGCGAAAACTGGATCCGGAAAACAATCCCGATAACATTGAGCAACTCAGTCTCGACGAGAAATCCTTTCGCTGGATGATGAACGAGGATGCGATGGCCACCGAAAAACTGGCCGAGGGCATTCGCCTGTTCACCCGTGACCAGGAGAAACTGGAGTCGCGGCTGGTCGCCTGAACACCGTCTTGGCGCAAATCCATACCCTACCATCGCACCTGATCAACCAGATAGCGGCTGGCGAAGTCGTCGAACGCCCCGCGTCGGTAGTCAAGGAACTGGTCGAAAACAGTCTCGATGCGGGCTCGGGCTCGATCACGGTTGAAATCGACGCCGGCGGCACTCGCATGATTCGCGTTAGCGACGACGGCTGTGGCATCGATCGCGATCAACTGGTCAGCGCTCTGTCGCGACACGCCACCAGTAAGATAGGCAGCCTCGAGGACCTCGAAAACATCGCAACCCTGGGTTTTCGCGGCGAGGCGTTGCCCAGTATCGCCTCGGTGTCGCGACTAAGCCTGACCTCGCGCCTGGCGGGTGCCGATAGCGCCTGGCGTTTGCAGGGGCGCAGCGACGAAGGCCCCGTGCCCGACGCTCTGCCGCAGGGCACCCGCGTGGAGGTGCTGGAACTGTTTTACAACGTACCGGCGAGAAAAAAATTCCTGCGCACCGAGACCACCGAGTACAGGCACATCGAAACGCTGTTCAAGAACATGGCGCTGAGCCATCCGGCGGTCGCGTTCAGGCTGGTACACAACCAGAAGGTGATTTATCAATTGCCGTCGGTGCAAAGCGCGCAAGATCAGTATCGCCGTCTGGCGTCGCTTTGCGGCAAGAGTTTTTCCGAAAGCCTGGTGGAAATCGACGTCGCCAGCGACGGACTGCGTCTGCAGGGATGGGTCGCGCTGCCGACCTTCAATCGCAGCCAGGCCGACATGCAGTACTTTTTCGTCAACCAGCGCGTGGTGCGCGACAAGTTGATCAGTCACGCGGTACGCCAGGCTTACCAGGATGTCCTTTTTCACGGCCGCCACCCGGCCTACGTGCTGTCATTGACCATGAATGCGCAGGAGCTGGACGTCAACGTGCATCCGCAAAAACACGAGGTTCGCTTCCGCAATTCGCGCGCGGTGCACGACTTCCTGTTTCGTAGCCTGCACCAGGCGCTGGGCGAGATTCAGCCCGAGCAGCAAATCGAGTCGCCCGGCTTTGCGCTGGCCGACCAGCCTGCGCCATCGGCGCCGCCGACGCAGTCCGGTTTACGCTTTCGACAAGCGCCGCAGGGCGATCGCTCGGCCGGCGTGCGCGAACAGATGCAGTCCTATGCGGCGCTGCTCAATCCAGAATCCGCTGGCGAGCACGAGTCGTCGACGGATGCGGAAGTACCGCCGCTGGGTTTCGCAGTCGCGCAGCTGAAAGGTATTTACATCCTCGCCGAAAACAGCGACGGCCTGATCGTGGTCGATATGCATGCTGCGCACGAACGAATCGTTTACGAGCGCATGAAGCAAAACGCGGAACAGGAAGACGTGATTGCGCAACCGTTACTGGTCCCG
>CALJQI010000392.1 GCA_937980285.1 uncultured Gammaproteobacteria bacterium
TTGCAAAGGATAAACAATGGCGTCAGGTTCGAAGCTGGTCATTATTGCGGCCCTGATCGGCAATGCGCTGATCTCGATTACCAAGTTCGTGGCGGCGTCGATTACCGGCAGCTCGGCGATGATGTCCGAGGGCATTCACTCGCTGGTCGACACCGGAAACCAGGTCTTGCTGCTGTACGGCCTGAAGCGCGCCGCCAAACCGCCCGACGCGGATTTTCCGTTTGGCTACGGCAAGGAAATCTATTTCTGGTGTTTTATCGTCGCCATCCTGATTTTCGCGCTCGGCGGCGGTATATCGATTTACGAGGGTATCGGGCACATCCAGCACCCGGAGCCGATCAGCAATCCGATGGTCAATTACATCGTGCTCGGGCTGGCGATGATTTTCGAAGGCGCCGCCTGGTATTTCGCGTTTCGCGAATTCAACCGGGTCAAGGGCCGTTGGGGCTACCTCGAAGCCATTCAGCGCGCCAAGGACCCGTCGATTTTCGTGGTCCTGTTCGAGGACAGCGCGGCGATGCTCGGCCTGATGGTGGCGTTCATCGGCGTGCTGCTGACGCAGACAACCGGAATCCTGGTATTCGACGGTATCGCGTCGGTCATCATCGGCCTGATCCTGGTCGGCACCGCGGTCTGGCTGGCCCACGAAACCAAGGGCCTGTTGATCGGTGAAAGCGCCAACCAGTCGGTTATTCGCGGCATACGCGATACCCTGGAGGCGAAGTCGAATATCGAACATGTCAATGAGGTACTGACCATGCATATGGGGCCGGACTTTATTCTGGCCAATATCAGCGTCGATTTTGCCGATGCCATCAGCGCGCGTCAGGTCGAGACCGATATCGCGGCGATCGATCGCACGATCAAGCAAAAATACCCGCAGATCAAGCGCGTCTTCCTCGAGGCGGAAAAACGCGGAAACAAGTATCCGCATAACAGTTAGGAGACAGGGTGGGTAAGGAATCAGACAGGATACTGGGCCGGGTCAGCCATCTCGAGGATGGCGACAGCTCACGCGATATTTATGACGACTGGTCCGGCAGCTACGACCATCACCTGATCGAGGAGTTCGGCTACATTTCGCCCGATATCGCCGCCCAGGCCCTGAGCGACGAAGTCGAGGAAGACGAGGTCGCCATTATCGACTACGGCTGCGGCACCGGCCTGGTCGGCCAGTCGTTGAACCAGCAGGGTTTCGAAATCGTCGATGGCATCGATATTTCCGAGGGCATGCTGCAACAGGCGCGCGAGAAGCAGGTTTATCGCAACCTGATTCGAGGCGATTTGACCACGCGCATCGCCCTCGACGACGCGGTTTACGATGCCGCCACCTGTATCGGATCGATGGGCGCCGGACATGTCGGCGCGGATCACATACCCGAGCTGTTGCGGCCGCTGCGGGCGGGTGCGCTGTTTGTCAGTATCATGAACGGTATGTACTACGCCGCGGGTGGTTTCGACCGGGCTTTTCGGCAACTCGAGAGCGACTCGCTGTGGCGCGTCCGGCGACTGGAGGAGTTCAACTACATGACGCAGCTGGAGCGCCCGGGCTGGTTGCTGGTCGCCGAGAAACAGGCGCAGGACTAACCCGCGCCAGGAGAACTCTAATTACTGCCGTTCGAGGTCTTGCTGCGAGTAAGATTCAGGCTGGGTTTTGACGGCTATTCGTGGCGCTCGAGAAAATCTTCCAGTTTTTGTGCAACGATGTCCCAGATCGCCATCGGCCCCGCGCTCTGCACCGTTTCCTTGCGCCAGTTTTCGACCGGCATGGTCTTGATTTGCGCCGCGTCCTGCGGCAGCTGCGCGCGCTGCTCTGCGAGACCCTTCAATTCGCCGCGGCTTTCGTGTCCGTCATCGAGATGTTCGGTAGCCTTGTGCGCCCGTTCGTAGAGTTCGTCGATATGCTTCAGACGCGACTCGTATTCACGAATATGTTGATCGATTAACTGTTCTTTGGTGGTCATGCTATTTCTCCGATCGATATAACTTACATTACTACCGTTTATACTCCCTTGCCTGATCTATATCAAAAAAATGGGTTGATCGAGACCGGAGGCAAGGCTAATCTTCGGGCTCGTTTAAATCCGACCACCTCATGTCCACATCGACCTTACTCGAAACCCGGGATCTTGGCTGTATCCGCAACGATCGCCAGCTGTTCGAGCGCCTGAATTTCGCGCTCAAAGCCGGTGAAATGCTGGTTGTCGAGGGTCCGAACGGCTGCGGTAAAACCAGCCTGTTGCGTATTCTGACCGGGCTCAGGCTGGCCGACGGCGGCGAGATCCTGTGGCGCGGCGAAGCCATCGATCGCCTCGCCGGAGATTACTACGAGCAGGTGAACTACGTCGGTCATCACGACGGCAGCAAGCACGAGCTGTCCTGTCTCGAAAACCTGCGCCTGGCGCGGGCGATGGGCGTGCCCTCCGAGCTCGATCTCGACGATGTGCTCGAGCAGGTGAACCTGTATGCCTACGGCGAGTCCGAGGTCGGGAGCCTGTCGGCCGGGCAGAAGCGGCGGCTCGCGCTGGCGAGGCTGCTGGCCACGGATTCGATGCTGTGGATACTGGACGAACCCTTCACCTCGCTCGACAAGGCCAGCATGGAAATGTTTTCCATCCTGTTCGAGCAACACCTTCAGCGCGAGGGCGTCATCGTGATCACTTCGCACCACGATATTTCGCTGCCGACGATGGCGGTGCAGCGGCTCGATCTCGGTAAGCCGTCATGAGCAGCCGTCTGTCGCTGGGCCAGGCCTTTGTCTTCCTGCTCAGGCGGGATTTGCTGCTGGCATTTCGCAATCGGGCCGAATACGCGATGCCGCTCTTGTTTTTCGTGCTGGTCATCACCATGTTTCCGCTGGCGCTGGGCGCCTTGCCGGAACTGCTGGCGCGTATCGCGCCCGGCATCATATGGGTGGCGGCGCTGCTGGCGGCGATGCTGTCGCTGGATAGTATCTTTCGCTCGGACTTCGACGATGGCTCGCTCGAGCAGATTTTGCTGAGCGCGCATCCGGTGGCGATCCTGGTGCTGGCCAAGGTCAGCGCGCACTGGCTGGTCACCGGTTTGCCGCTGCTGATGGTGGCGCCGTTGCTGGCCGAAATGCTGGGCATGTCGGCGGAGGCGCAACCGACGCTGTTGCTGACTATTTTGATCGGTACGCCGATCCTGAGTCTGATCGGAGCGATCGGTGTCGCATTGACGGTAGGTTTGCGAAAAGGTGGTATAATCCTGTCGCTTTTGGTGTTGCCTCTTTACGTGCCGGTGCTGATTTTCGCTTCCAGCGCGATCGATAACGCCGCGATGGGATTCGACGTTTCCGCGCAGATCTACATGCTACTGGCGTTTCTGCTGCTGTCGGTCTCGCTATCGCCGTGGGCAACAGCGGCAGCTTTGAGAATGTCTGCAGGTTAAACGGGTTTTTATGTTTCTTTGGTTTCACAAATTGGGTTCGCCACCGCACTTTTATCGCATCGCCGGTAAATGGATTCCGTGGCTGAGCGGAATATTTATGGCGTTGCTGGTAGCAGGGCTTTACGGTGGCCTGATTCTGGCGCCGACCGATTACCAGCAGGGTGAAAGTTATCGCATTATCTTCGTGCACGTGCCGGCGGCCTGGATGTCCTTGTTCGTCTATGTCGTGATGGCCTTTTGCGGCGTCGTCATCATCGTCTGGCGCATGAAACTTGCCGAAGTGGTGTTGATCAGCAGCGCGCCCATCGGCGCCAGCTTTACTTTTCTTGCGCTGGTAACCGGCTCGCTGTGGGGCAAGCCCATGTGGGGCACCTACTGGGTCTGGGATGCGCGCCTGACGTCGGAATTAATTCTCTTGTTTTTATACCTTGGCGTTATAGGCTTGCATAACGCGATCGAGGACAAG
>CALJQI010000393.1 GCA_937980285.1 uncultured Gammaproteobacteria bacterium
GCGCGGGTGCCCATGTCGCCGCCGAATTCCCGCGGCCGGATTCGATTGGCGTCGAAACCGCGCTCCACTGCCGCGTTGATCAATGTCGCGGCTTCGTTCATTGGCGCACAGCCGGTCTTGTCGGCCAGATAGTCGAGCATCAACGCGCCGCTTAGTATGGCCGCCAGCGGGTTGGCGAGATCCTTGCCCATGATGTCGGGCGCGCTGCCGTGTGCGGGCTGAAACAAACCGTTGTGATCGCCGATTTCGGCGCAGGCGGCCATGCCCATGCCGCCGACGAGGCCGCCGGCGAGGTCCGACAAAATGTCGCCGAACATGTTTTCCGTCACCAGTACGTCGAAATCCCACGGGCGGCGGATGAAGTCGAGCGCCTGCGCGTCGACGTAGTTGTAACCGGTTTCTATATCCGCGAATTCGGGCTTGATCTCGTCGAAAATCTGCCTGAAGAAGGCCATCGAAGTAAACACATTGGCCTTGTCGACGCAGGTGAGCAAACCCTTGCCGCCGCGTGCCTTGCGTCTGCGCGCGAGTTCGAATCCGAAGCGATGCAGTTTCTCGGTGGTGGTGCGGGTGATGCGCAGCGTGTCGCGCACCTCCTGGTTAGCGATGACTTCGCTGCGGCCGTGGACCGCGGCCGAGTAGAACAGGCCCTCGGTGGATTCGCGCAGAATGACCAGGTCGATGTTTCTGGCGCGATCGTCGGCCAGGCGTTGCGGCGCGTTCGGGTAAGCCTTGACCGGGCGTACGCCGGCGTAGAGGCCGAAGATATCGCGCAGGCGCAGGTGCGGCGATATCTCGGTACCGTCGGCATGGCGAATGGCGGGCAGCCCGATCGCGCCGAGGAAAATAGCGTCGCAGTCGCCGGCAGCCTGCTCGCCGCCGGCTTCGATGTCGAGGCCGCTGTCGGCGAAATAGCCGGCGCCCGCCAGGATATGGCGGTACTCGAGCGAAAATCCGCCGCATGCCTCGCGCGCCGCGTCGATCACGGCGAGGGTCGCTTCGGTGACATCGATACCGATGCCGTCGCCCTCGATGATTGCAATTTCGGAGTGAGTCATGGTTCGGGCGATATCATACAGTGCCGGCGGGTTTTGGTAATCCCCTGGCGCAAAATGCCTGATTCTCCGGAACAGGTTCAGGCACTATTCGATGGTTGCCAGCGCGAAGCCGGGCAAGGGCAATTGCATTGTTACCGAAACGGGCTGCAGCTACTCGAATGTCGCGCAACGGCTACTTCTTTTTGCGGTGGGGCCGGGGATTGAAAGCGGCAATCCGCGGAATAATCTGATCGAGCGATATGCGTTCTATGCCCCGATGTTCATCCTCCACCACCCTCATCAAGGCGCTGATATCGAAGTTGTCGGCGCCGGCTTCGTTGTATATCGAGGCCGATAACCCCTGCAGCCCGCCGCATTGCAGGCGGATTTGCTGATAGTTGGACAGATTCGAGCCGGCGGCGGTTTGCCGGAACACGAAGCCCGCGTTTTGCCGAAGAAGCGAGACGTAGCGCTCGCATCGGCGCGCCGCCGTTAGCGAGCGGCAGTAACAAACAAGCCGCTCGCCGATCTCGAGGCGCTTGGCCTGGCTGCAGCCGGCGCACCCGAAGACCAGGGCTTTTTCAAAATAGCATCGTGTTTCTGTCGCCATGATTCGCTGCCTGCTCCTGTGCTTGAAGGTCGGTACTGCGCTTCGAAATCTAGCCCTTCGAGGGTAGATATTTAATACCACGAATCAGGCATGCTTGTCGCAATATTAAGCGGGTAGCGCCAGGCGCAAGCCGTTATCGACACAATGGAGCAGGCCAATGTCCGAACAGGATGAAAATTCAGAAGCGCTGAGCCTGGAACACCGTATCCTGATACAGGTGCGCCAGGTGCTGGCCAGCGTGGTGCGCGACGTGACCCCGCCGCCTGGCATGCAAAGTCCGTTGTCGCCCAAAACAATCGAGGATATCCGCGGCTGTTTCGCGCTGATCGCCGCGCGCGAACGTGAACTGAGCGGCAAACAGAACCCGGACCTGCCGGTGTTCGCCGATGACGGCGTGACTACCCGCGTTGTCGATTTCAAAAAGCCCGAAGATAAAAAATCCTGAACCGGCATCTAGGCCCGTTGGTTGAACTGTGCTACCTCCTCGAGCGACGGGGCACGGACCTGGCTGGGCATCTGTACAGCGCTGTTTTTAGTCCTCTCCCGGCCTGACTCAGGCTCCGTTCGAACCTGCTCGCAGATTTTGTTTTGGCTTGGTCCCGGTGCGGGCTATTTACCGGGAATCATGGATTTAGATACCGATCGCGTGCAATATACCCGTCAGATTCGGCTCTCAATCGAAGCCGGAACAGGCTTGGTATTAACCAGGAGTCACGCTACATGAACTCGAGTATTCCGGCGCGAATGGTTGCGGTGCATTTAACCGGCCATGGCGGTTTCGAAACCCTGCAGTATCGCGACGATGTGCCAGTACCGACGCCCGCGCCGGACGAAGTGTTGATCCGGGTGGCGGCCGCAGGCGTCAACAATACCGATATCAATACCCGCATCGGCTGGTATTCGAAAAAGGTTGACGCGGCGACCGACAGCGGCGGCGCGAGGGGATTCGACGAGGTAGACGACAACGACGCCACCTGGTCCGGAGTGCCGATGGCCTTCCCGCGGATCCAGGGGGCGGATTGCTGCGGCGTGATCGTCGCCGTCGGGGGCGAGGTCGATGCCGCGCGCGTCGGCGAGCGCGTCATCGTGCGCAACATGCTGCGCAGTTACGTCGATTACCGGCCGTACGAATGCTGGACCCTGGGCTCGGAATGCGATGGCGCGTTCGCGCAGTACTGCAAGGCGCCGGCGCGCGAAACCTTCAAGGTGGAATGCGACTGGTCGGATACCGAGCTGGCGTCGATTCCCTGCGCTTACTCGACCGCCGAGGGCATGCTGCATCGCGCCGGCGTCGG